>JAJUFW010000406.1 GCA_029263555.1 Alphaproteobacteria bacterium | reverse complement strand
CGGCGCGCCGCTCGCCACGGCCGACAGCCTGCTCATCGTCTGGCCGCAGATCTCCGGACTGGTGGCGGCGATGATCCTGCTGTTCACGATCGCCTATGTCGTCTTCCAGCGGCAGGAGGTGAGGGCGTGACCGGTGCCGGCCGTCGGGGCATTGCCGAACGGCCACGGCTGGCGTAGAGCCTGGTTCCGGAAGGGCGGCGGTGTGGGGCGGGCGGACGACCGGATCCGCCCTCGCCGCCGACCGCTGTCACGAGGGACCGAAGCGAAAGGGAAGGCATGGCCGAAGCACCGCACAGCGTCACGATCTACGGCATCAGGAACTGCGACACCATGAAGAAGGCCCGGAGCTGGCTGGACCAGCACGGGATCGCCTATGCCTTTCACGACTACAAGACGGCGGGCATCGACCGTGCCCGGCTTGAGGCCTGGGCGGGGAAGGTCGGATGGGAGACGCTCCTCAACCGGTCGGGAACCACGTTCCGGAAGCTCCCCGATGAGATGAAGGCCGGTCTCGACGAAACGCGAGCCCTCGCGCTTATGGTCGAGCAGCCCTCCATGATCAAGCGGCCCGTCCTCGACATAGACGGACGCCTGATCGTCGGCTTCAGGGCCGAGGAGTACGAGAGGGCGCTGGCCTAGCCGCGTTCCGTCGCTGCCGTCATCGAGGGCGCCGTCACCCGCGATTCACCAGGCGTCGGTAAGGCGCAGATAGGTCCAGATCACGACGGCAATTGCGGCGATCAGCATCGCCACGACCCCGAGGCTGCGCAGGAATTGCGGCAGCTCGTTCTGCTTCCACGCGCTGCGGGCAAGCAGCGCCAGATAGGCAGCGATGAAGAGGGCTATCCCCTGGGCCAGCGTCATCCCGCCATCATGGCGGGTCGGCCCGGCCGGTCAAGCGGGCTTCGGCTCCGCGAAGCGCGCCAGCATCATCGCCACACGGCGCCAGTCGGCGAAACGGAGATCGTCCCCCTGTGCCTCGGCCTGTTGGGCGCGCAGCATCGCCGCGGCGATCGACGTTTCACCCAGCCGGTGCCAGAGCGCGTTGGCGATTACGACGATTTGGCGATTGGTCAACATGGGAAGCCTGCCTCCTTCCGGACTGTTGATGATCGACTCTCGCATCGGCCCGATGACGCCACTGTGACATCCTTGAGACAATTTTGGGGCCCGTCTCTCCCGGCGGTAGGTCCGCTCATTCCATGGTATTAGCTCCACTTGGCCTCTAACCGGCCCGCCTTGGGATCTGCTAATCTTCGAAGCAGGGGTCTCCTTCCCCGAAGCGGTGGAGCAGGAAGGTCGCCGCCCGATCCGGTAGACGCAGGGTCAAACGACGGAGGCGTGCCGATGGCGAGCTGGACTCCCGATCCGACCTTCTATCCTTCCCCCCGAATGGCCATGTCGGCACCGGCAGAAAAGCTGGGCTATGTGGCGATCCTGGACACGACGGGCGTTAGGCCGGATGCCCTCGGCGTGGTCGACCTGGATCCCTCATCGGCGACCTATTCGAAGCTGGTCGGCCGTGTCGACATGCCGAATGTCGGCGACGAGCTGCATCATTTCGGCTGGAACGCCTGCAGCTCGGCCCTTTGTCCGAATGCGCCGCACCCGCATGTCGAGCGACGCTACCTGATCGTTCCGGGCATCCGGTCGTCGCGCCTCCACATCGTCGACACCAAGCCCGACCCGCGACAGCCCAGGATCGTGAAGGTGATCGAACCGGAAACCGTCTTCCAGCGGTCCGGCTATTCGCGGCTTCATACCGTCCATTGCGGACCGGACGGGATCTATGTGAGCGCGCTCGGCGCTGCCGACGGCGGCGGGCCGGGCGGAATCCTTGTCCTGGATCACGACAGTTTCGAGGTGCTGGGCCGCTGGGAGCTGGACCGCGGATCCCAGAACCTGGCCTACGACTTCGCCTGGCATCTGGGGCAGGACATCCAGATCACCAGCGAATGGGGAACGCCGGACATGATCGAGGACGGGCTCGTGCCCGAACTCCTTCTGGGCGGCAAGTACGGGCATTGCCTGCATGTCTGGGATCTTCGGCGCCGTCGGCACCTCCAGGCGCTGGATCTCGGCGCCGAACAGCAGATGGTGCTGGAGCTGCGCCAGGCCCGGGATCCCGCCAAGGCTTACGGCTTCGTCGGTGTGGTGGTGAGCCTGGCCGACCTTTCGGCCTCGATCTGGCTGTGGCATCGCGAAGGCGATCAGTGGCAGGTCCGGAAGGTGATCGAGATCCCGGCGGAGCCCGCGGAGCCCGACCAGTTGCCGCCGCTCCTGAAGGGCTTCAAGGCGGTACCGCCGCTTGTCACCGACATCAATCTCTCGCTCGACGACCGCGACCTCTACGTCTCGTGCTGGGGGACGGGCGAGTTGCGGCGCTACGATGTCAGCAACCCGTTCGAGCCCAGGCTGACCGGCTCCATCAGGATCGGCGGCATCGCCGCGCGTGCCCCGCATCCCGGCGCGGGCCCGGTCAATGGCGGGCCGCAGATGGTCGAAGTCAGCCGTGACGGCAGGCGGATCTATTTCACGAATTCACTCTACCGCGTCTGGGACGGCCAGTTCTATCCGGACGGGATCAGGGGCTGGATGGTCAAGGCCGAGGTCGACGATGCCGGGGAAATGAGGCTCGATCCCGACTTCTTCGTGCCGTTCGATGACGGGTACCGGCCTCATCAGATCAGGCTCGAGGGCGGGGACTGTTCGTCCGATACCTTCTGCTACCCGTGAGCCACCGGCAGGTGGCGGAATGCGATCGTGAGCGGCTTCTGGGCCTGGGCCGGGCTTGCCGGGCTTGGCGCCTTTCACGGCGTCAACCCGGCGATGGGCTGGCTGTTCGCGGTGGCGATCGGGCTTCAGCGGCGAAGCCGGGCGGCGGTGCTCTGGGCGCTGGTGCCGATCGGGCTTGGCCACGGCATTGCCGTGGCGCTGACCATCAGTGCCGCGCTGCTGCTCCGTCCGCTGGTCGGGCTCGATGTGCTGAAGGTCCTGGCGGCCTCCGCGCTGATCGTCTTCGGCCTGTGGCGCCTGACGGCAAGCCACCGCGGCCGCGCGGGCATGCAGGTCGGCTTCCTGGATCTCGTCTTCTGGTCGTTCCTGATGGCGACCGCCCATGGGGCAGGGCTCATGGTTCTGCCCGTGCTTCTTGAACTTCCGTCGGGAGAGGCCGGTCTCGATAGCCATGGCATCGACGCTCATGCCGCCCACGGCCCCCACGCTGCCGATCCCGCCGGCATGGGGGTGAGCGAAGCCGGATGGCATGCCTTGGCCGCGCTCGGCATCCACAGCGCGGCCATGGTCGCCGTCAGCGCAGCCGTCGCTGTTGCCGTCTATAGCTGGATCGGGCTTGCCTTCCTGCGGCGGGGCTGGATCAATCTCGACCGCCTGTGGGCGCTCGCCCTAATCGGCATCGGGGGACTTTCGCTGATCGTCCAGGCGCTCTGATGCCGAACCTCAGTCGGTCACCAGGCGCAGACCCTTGTCGAAGACCCTGAGCGCGTCGGCCAGAACGGCCGATCGCTTCAGCTTGCGCTTGTCGTCGAACACCGCGAAATCCGCGCCGCGCGG
>JAJUFW010000596.1 GCA_029263555.1 Alphaproteobacteria bacterium | reverse complement strand
CAGCTTGCGCAGGTTGAAGAACAGCTTCTTCTGCGCGGCCGTGGTGCCCATCTTCACGAGCGACCAGGAATGCAGGATGTATTCCTGGATCGCCGCACGGATCCACCACATGGCATAGGTGGCGAGGCTGAAGCCGCGCTCGGGATCGAAGCGCTTCACCGCCTGCATCATCCCGACATTCCCTTCCGAGATCAGCTCGGAAAGCGGCAGCCCGTAGCCCCGATAGCCCATGGCGATCTTGGCCACCAGGCGCAGATGGCTGGTGACCAGCCGGTGCGCGGCCTCGGTGTCGCCGTGTTCCCGCCAGGCCTTGGCAAGCATGTATTCCTCTTCCGCTTCCAGCATCGGGAAGCGGCGAATCTCCTGCAGATAACGGGCAAGATTACCTTCCGAGCCCACGATCGGGGCGCTGGGAACCTGCGCCATATCAGAAGTCCTCTCTACGCCAGCAGCGGTCTAGACCAACCCCCGGCCGCGCACCGACCGCGATCCGTGTGCGGCGACCGTCGTCCGGCTGATTCGGGGAACGACTCTCATAATAACCGAGTTCCGGACTAGGGTATAGATCCCTGCTCGGGGGCAAGCGCCCCGATCAGGTCCCGGAGATCGGCCGGAAGCGGGCTGTCGAAACGCATTTCCCGCCCGTCGGCCGGGTGTCGAAAACGGAGCTTCGCCGCATGGAGCGCCTGCCTGGGGAAGCGCTTCATCGCTGCGATCCACGGATCCTTGCCGCGCACCGGCCCGCCATAGAGCGGATCGCCGACCAGCGGATGCCCGATCGACGCCATGTGGACCCGGATCTGATGGGTCCGCCCGGTCGCCAGTTCGCATTCGACCAGGGCGGCGCCCGGGCCCAGCGGACGCAGAACGCGATACCGGGTCAGCGCCGGCTTTCCGCCCCGCTCCACCACCGCCATCTTCTTCCGGTCCCGCGGGCTGCGACCGATCGGCGCATTCACCTCTCCGGCCCGGGGCGGGGTGCCGCGGGTGACCGCCAGATAGGTTCGGGACAGGGTTCGGTCCGCGAACTGGGCCGAAAGGGCGGCATGGGCGGCATCGTTCTTGGCGACGACCATGAGGCCGCTCGTGTCCTTGTCCAAGCGGTGGACGATGCCCGGCCGGACGACGCCGCCGATCCCCGAAAGGCCGGCCCCGCAATGCGCCAGCAGCGCGTTGACCAGGGTCCGGTCCGGGTTGCCCGCGGCCGGATGGACGACCATCCCGGCCGGCTTGTCTACGACCAGCAGGTCGCGATCCTCATAGACCACGTCGAGCGCGATCGCCTGCGGTTCGGGCACGGCCGGCTCGGCCGGAGGAATCAGGATTTCGAAGCGCTGCCCGGGTTTGACCCGATATGACGGGTCGTCTATCGTCCGGCCGTCGCTCGTGACCCGGCCCTCCGCGATCAGCGCCTGCAGACGCGAGCGGGAGAGTTCCGCGGCCTCGGCGGCCAGCGTCTTGTCCAGCCGGCCCGAAGCGTCGTCCGGCGCGACCACGACCAGCCGGCGCTCTCCCGGGGCCTCGGAAGGGACGGCAGGGACCGGGGCAGGGCAGCCGGAAACCTCATCGGACGGAACGGACATCGTGCGGGCTATCAAATTCCTGGTCTTCGCCATGGGCGTGGTGCTGATCGTCGGCTTCACGGTCGTCGTCGTCGAGATCGTGCGCCGTTCTAGCACGCTCAAGACGGAAACCGCTGCCGCCGACGTCGCCGAACGTCCGGCTGCCGCGGACCCGGCGGCTGCGACCGGCCGGGCCTTCGACGGGCGGCTCGACCTGCCGGAGGGCGCGCGCCTCGGGGAGGTGGCCGCGACCTCGTCGCGCGTCGTTCTCCATGTCATCATGCCGGACGGCGAAGACATACTCTATTCCTTCGATCCCGTGACCGGGGAGATCGCCGGTTCCCTCCGGATCGTCCGGTCACAATGACCGGATCATTTTGACCTCGGTATGACCGTCATCACTCGCCCGGCGGGGAGCCGGGCCGGAGAGAAGCATCGATGAACTTCCGCAGCGACAATGTGGCGGGTGCCGCGCCCGAGATCCTTTCCGCCCTCGCGGCCGGCGCCGCCGGCACCGCGTCTTCCTACGGCAGCGATCCGGTGACGGAACGTGTCGCGAAACGGTTCGCGGAGCTGTTCGAGCGGCCGGTCGCCGCCTTTCCCGTCGCCACGGGAACGGCGGCAAACTCGCTTGCGCTCTCGACGCTGGTCCCGCCCTATGGCGCGATCTATTGCCACCGGGAAAGCCACATCAACATGGACGAATGCGGCGCGCCGGAATTCTTCACGGGCGGCGCGAAGCTG
>JAJUFW010000579.1 GCA_029263555.1 Alphaproteobacteria bacterium | reverse complement strand
GTCCAGCCCGCCATGCCCGGTGAGGAGAACTGCCCGCATCGTCTTGGGCAAGCTGGATGTCGACATGTTTCCCAAGGTCTCCTTGCCGTTCCGTATTGTTCGAAGCGTCGGGGTCAGAGCGTCGCCGCGATTTCGTCGACGGCGCCGCGCGTCGCCGCGACGATGGTGTCGACCTCTTCGCGGCTGAGGCAGAGCGGCGGCGCGAAGCCCAGAATGTCGCCCTGCGGCATGGCCCGGGCGATGACGCCCCGCTCCAGCAGCGCCGCGGCGATGCGGGGGCCGACCTTCAGCGCCGGATCGAACAGGACGCCCGCCTCACCGTCGGCGGCGAATTCCACGGCTGCCAGCAGGCCTTCGCCGCGCACCTCGCCTACGATCCGGTGACCGGCCAGGGCTTCCGTGAGCGCGCTGCGGAAATAGGCGCCGACCTCGCCGGCATTCGCGACGAGACCCAGCCGGTCCAGAACTTCCAGATTGGCGATGCCGGCCGCGGCGCACAGAGGATGCGCGGAATAGGTCCAGCCATGCCCCAGCACGCCCATGGCGTCGGATCCCTTCTCCAGCACCTTCCACACCCTGTCCGAAACGATGACGCCGGAGAGCGGGGCGTAGGCCGATGTCAGGCCCTTCGCGATGGTGATGAGATCGGGCTTCAGCCCGTAATGGTCCGAACCGAACATCGAGCCCAGGCGGCCGAAACCGGTCACGACCTCGTCGGCGATCAGAAGCACGTCGTACTTCGCCAGCACCGCCTGGATCTTCTCCCAGTAGCCGGCCGGCGGCGGCACGATGCCGCCGGTGCCGAGGACCGGTTCGCCGATGAATGCGGCGACCGTCTCCGGACCTTCGGCGAGGATCAGCTCCTCGAGCTTGTCGGCGCAGTGCTGGGCGAAGGCTTCCTCGCTCAAGCTGCGGTCGGCGCGGCGGAAATAGTAGGGTGCCTCGGTGTGCAGAATCGGCGCGCGCGGCAGGTCGAAAGCGTTGTGGAACAGCTCCAGCCCGGTGAGGCTGCCGGTCATCACGCCGGATCCGTGATAGCCGCGCCAGCGCGAGATGATCTTCTTCTTCTCCGGCCGGCCGAGGACATTGTTGTAGTACCAGACCAGCTTGATGTTGGTCTCGTTGGCGTCCGACCCGGAGAGGCCGAAGAAGACCCGGCTCATCCCCTGTGGCGCGCGGTCGACGATCATCTTGGCAAGACGGATCGACGGCTCGCTGCCATGCCCGGCATAGGCGTGGTAGTAGGCAAGCTTATGGGCCTGCTCGGCAATCGCGTCGGCGATCTCGGTGCGGCCGTAGCCGACGTTCACGCAGTAGAGGCCGGCGAACGCGTCCAGGCTGCGGCGCCCGTCCCGGTCCACGATATAGACGCCTTCGCCGCCGGTGATGACCCGGTTCGGCGTGTCGCCCCGCGCATGGGCCGCCATATGGGTCGAAGGGTGGAAGAAATGGTCGCGATCCCAGGCGGTGAGTTCGTTGCTGCGGTCGAGCATGCGGTGGCTCCTGATGCTTGTGCTGAAGGTCTAGGGGGCGGAGGTCAGGCGGCGTCGAGGCAGACGTATTTCAGCTCGGTGAAGGCCTCCATGCCGTGGCGGGAACCCTCCCGGCCGAGGCCCGACTGCTTCACGCCGCCGAAGGGAATGGGCGCCCCGGTGATCTTGACCCGGTTGACGGCGACCATGCCGTAGTCGAGCGCCTTGCTTATCCGGAGGATCCGGCCGGCGTCGCGGGTGACGAGATAGGCGACGAGGCCGTACTCGGTCGCGTTTGCGCGGGCCACGACCTCGTCCTCTCGATCGAAGGGCGTGAGAGCGGCCACAGGGCCGAACGTCTCCTCATGCATGATCACCGCATCATCGGGCACGTCGGCGAGGACGGTCGGCGCAAAGAACAGCCGGCCCGCCGGATGGCGTCCGCCCCCCGTCAGGCAGCGTGCGCCCCGCGCCATGGCATCCTGAACCTGCGCCTCCACCTTCGCGACGGCGCGATCGTGCATCAGCGGTCCGATGACGCTGTCCGGGGCAAGGCCCGGGCCGACCTTCAGTTCGGCGACGCGCTTCGCAAAGGCATAGCAGAAGGCCTCATAGACCGGCCGCTCGACATAGATCCGGTTGGCGGCCAGGCAATCCTGTCCGGATGTCGCGAACTTGGCGCCAACGGCGATGTCGACCGCACGCTCGAGGTCTGCCGGGACGTGCTCCTCGCGAAGGGTCTCCAGGCGAGGGACATCGACGAGGTGCTCCTCGTCGGCGGGCAGTCCCGCATGCCGCTCGTCCACGCGAAGGTCGGCGCGTTCTTCGGCAAGCAGCCGTCGCGCGCGGTCCACCCCGACGAGGCGGTCGCGGTGGGGGCCGCGCTGCTCGCCTGGTCGCTCGGGAAGGCGCAGGGCGTCGTCCTCATCGACGTGCTTCCGAT
>JAJUFW010000709.1 GCA_029263555.1 Alphaproteobacteria bacterium | reverse complement strand
GGTTCTCGGTTGCGGCGCGGAGATAGGAGCCAAGCCTTGTCCGCTCGATCGCGAACCAGGTGGCAAGGCAGACGGCGAGCGAGACCGCGACCACCCAGGCCCGGTATGTGGGCAGGAACATGAAGCCCAGATTGGTCCCGCCGGTCAGCAGGGCGGGGGTGGCGTAGGGCTGGCCCGACACCCCGTACCAGTGGCGGAACATGCCCTCGATGACGAGCGCGATGCCGAAGGTGAGGAGGAGCCCGTAGAGATGGTCCAGCCGATAGAGCCGGCTCAGCATCGTTTTCTCGATCACGATGCCGAAGGCCCCGACCGCGATCGGCGCCAGGATCAGCGCCCACCAGTAGCCGATGCCCGCGAACTGCAGCAGCATCCAGGCGACGAAGGCGCCCAGCATGTATTGGGCGCCATGGGCGAAGTTGATGACGTTCAGCATGCCGAAGATGACCGCCAGCCCCAGACTGAGCATGGCGTAGAAGGCGCCGTTAATGAGCCCCAGCAGCAGCTGTCCGAACAGCACCTCCGGCGGGATTCCCAGAAGCTCCGTCATGGGTCGGGGCTCGGCCTCCTGGCTGGGCGTTGCGGCCGGGCCGGATCAGCGCTCCGGCGCGCAGCCGCTTTCCTCGAAGGAGAGATAGGCCTGGTCCCCCGGGATCGTCCGCAGGATCCGGTAATAGTCCCATTCCCCGGCCGATTCGTCGGGCGTCTTCACCTGGGCCAGATACATGTCGTGAACCATCCGGCCGTTCGGCAGGATCCGGCCGTTGGCCGTGAAGACGTCCTGGACGGGCGTTTCCTTCATCCGGCCGGCGACGGCGGTCCCCTCGTCGGTGCCCGCGTCCCGGACCGCCTGGAGATAGTGGCGGACGCCCGAATAGACGCCGGCATGGACCATGGTCGGCATCGCCCCGTGCCGTTCGCGGAAGCGTTCGGACCATTCGCGGGTCTCGTCGTTCATGTCCCAGTAGAAGCCGGTCGTGAGCACGAGGCCCTGCGCGGTCTCGAGCCCCAGCGCATGGATGTCGCTGATGAAGAGGAGAAGCCCGGCCAAGCGCTGGCCGCCCTGGACGATGCCGAATTCGGCGGCCTGCTTGATGGCGTTGGTCGTGTCGGTGCCGGCGTTGGCAAGGCCGATCACCTTCGCCCCCGACCCTTGCGCCTGCAGCAGGAAGGAGGAGAAGTCGGCGGTGCTGAGCGGATGGCGGACGGTGCCCAGGACCTGGCCGCCCATCTCTTCGACCACCGCGATCGTCTCCTGCTCCAGCGAATGGCCGAAGGCGTAGTCGGCGGTGGTGAAGAACCAGCTGTCGCCGCCCTCCTCGAACACGGCGCGGCCGGTGCCGGCGGCCAGCGCATGGTTGTCGTAGGCCCAATGGAAGCCGGTGGGGGAGCAGGCCTTGCCCGTCAGGTCGGTCGTGCCGGCGCCGGCGTCGAGAAAGATCCGGCCGCGTTCGCGCGCGATTTCCTGCACCGCCAGCGCGACGGAGGATGTCGGCACGTCGACGATGATGTCGACCGCCTCGGCGTCGTACCATTGCCGCGCGATGTTGGAGCCGATGTCCGGCTTGTTCTGGTGGTCGGCCGCGACGATCTCGATCGGCTTGCCGTCG
>JAJUFW010000337.1 GCA_029263555.1 Alphaproteobacteria bacterium | reverse complement strand
CCACCACGCGGACGAAGCCGGGCAGGTCGCCCCGGGGCGAACAGTCCAGGCCCTCCGGGCCCGAGGTCGCGAGGGCGACGAAGGGCGACGCGTCGAGGAGCGACCGGTATTCGGGCGTTATCCGGTCGGCGACTTTGGCCAGGGATGCCGGCCGCATCGGACCGTAGATCGCTTCCAGTTCCTCGACGGTCTCGAGGCGTGCCATGACGAAGGCTCCGTTCGCTCGAAGGGACGCCGGCGGGACGCCCGGACCCCTGGGCATGGGCGCAAGTCCGGGCGTCCTTTCCGGCCGTCTCTAGTGCAGTTCGATCCAGACCGTCTTCAGGTCGGTGAACTTGTCCATGGCATGAAGCGACTTGTCGCGGCCGAAGCCGGACTGCTTGAAGCCGCCGAAGGGCGTCGTGATGTCGCCGCCGTCGAAGCAGTTGACCCAGACCGAACCGGCCTTCAGCCCGCGGGCCGCCTTCATCGCCTTGTTGATGTCGGTCGTCCAGATGGCGGCGGCCAGGCCGTAGATCGTGTCGTTGGCGACGCGGATCGCCTCGTCCTCGTTCTTGAAGGTCAAGGTCGACAGGACCGGCCCGAAGATCTCCTCGCGGGCGATCACCATGTCGTTGGCGACGTCGTCGAAGATGGTCGGCTCGATATAGTAGCCGCCGGTCTCGGACAGCGCGCGTCCGCCGCCCATCTTCAGGGTGGCGCCGGCCGACTTGCCCTTCTCGATATAACCCAGGACCCGCTGCATCTGCTTCTCGTCGACCATGGCGCCCATGGTCGTCGCGGGGTCCAGCGGATTGCCGGGGGCCATCTTGCGCCCCCACTCCATCACCTTCTCGAGGAACGGCTCCTTTATCGATTCGTGCACCAGCAGACGCGAGCCCGCGTTGCACACCTCGCCCTGGTTGAAGAAGATCCCGAAGGCGGCATTCTTGGCAGCGACATCCAGGTCATGGGCGTCGGGCAGGACGATATGCGGGGTCTTGCCGCCGCATTCCAGCGAGACGCGCTTCAGGTTGCTCTCCCCAGAATAGCGCATGAAGTACTTGCCCACCTCGGTCGATCCGGTGAAGGCCACGGCATCGACATCCATGTGCCGCCCGATCGCCTGGCCCGCTTCCTCGCCGAAGCCGGGAACGACGTTCAGGACGCCGTCGGGAATGCCGGCGGCCGCGGCCAGCTCGGCTAGGCGCAGGGCCGTCAACGGCGACTGCTCCGCCGGCTTCAGCACCACCGAATTGCCGGTCGCCAGCGCCGGCCCCAGCTTCCACGCCGCCATCAGCATCGGGAAATTCCATGGGACGACCGCGCCGACGACGCCCACCGGCTCGCGCAGGATCAGGGCGACGACGTCCTGCGAGGTCGGCGCGACCTCGTCATAGACCTTGTCGATCGCCTCGGCGTAGTAGCGGATGCAGTTGACCGTGGCCGGAACGTCGATCGAGGTCGAATCCGCGATCGGCTTGCCCATGTCCAGGGTCTCGAGCAGCGCCAGCTCCGTCGCGTGTTCGGCGATCAGGTCGGCGAAGCGCAGCAGCACGCGCTTGCGCTCGCGCGGGGCCATGCCCGACCAGACGCCGCTGTCGAACGCCTTGCGGGCGGCACGGACCGCGCGGTCCACGTCTTCCTGATCGCCGCGGGCGACCTGGGTCAGCACGCGCCCGTCCACCGGGCTTACGCAATCGAAGGTCCGGCCCGACGCCGCGGGAACGAACTGCCCGTCGATGAAGCACTGGTTGCGGTAACTGAGCTTTTCCGCCTTGGCACGCCAATCGTCGAAGGTGAGCGCTGCGGACATTGGAATCCTCCGTTGAAATGCCGTCATCCGGACCGTGGCCGCGCCAGTCTAGGCGGTTGCGGCCGGATGGTTAAGGATGGGGAGCGGCGCGGGCGGTGCCGCCCCTCCTGCGTCAGGCGGCCTCGATCGTCAGGCGGTCGGCGCGCCATGCGCCCGGCCAGACTTCGGCACCGCCTGCGCGAAGCTTGCGCACCGTGTCCACCGGCAGGTCGGCCGCGACAAGCATCGGTCCGTCGCCGTCATGGCTGTCGGCCGGCGCGATCTCGGCAAAGCGGCCGTCGAAGCCCAGCGCCTCTTCGCAGGGCACGAAGACCGCGGCGCCGGAGAAGTTGGTATCGCCATTGACCGGCCCCACCGACCCGACAGCGGCGATGATCGCCTGCAGCTCGACCGCCCGCGCCTTGGCGCAGCCGAAGACGCGATGGTACCCGGAAGGCTTCGCCGTCATCGACGGGACCAGCAGGATGTCGATCTGGCGATCGGCGATGGTTGCGGAAAGGGCGGGCAGTTCGCTGTCCAGGCAGATCACTATGCCGAGCTTCAGCCCGCGCCAGGAGATCACGCGGAAGACCGTCCCCGGGACCAGGTTCCAGGCCTCCGGATTCTTCTCGCTAGGGGTAAGGCAGAGCTTGTCCTGCCAGACGGCGCGGCCGTCCTCGAAGAAAAGGGCAGCCCGGTTGAAGAAGCCGCCCTTGCCGTCCGCGACCGGCAGCGTCCCGGGGAGGAGCGCCGTTCCGTACCGGCGGGCGAGGTCCGCGAGCGCGGGCAGCGCCCGGGCGCCCTCCGCCGCCATCCAGGCGACCTCCTCGGACGCCTTCAGCCCCGCCGGCTTGTAGTGCAGCCACTGCGCCGAGCTGAACTCCGGCATGACCAGCATCGCGGCATGCCTGTCCCGCGCTTCGGCCAGCTTTCCTTCGACCAGGTTCAGCCAGTCCTCGATGCTGCCGACGGGTCTTGCCATGTTGGTCGCCCAGAGGGCGATCGTGGGATTGATGGTCATGCTGCTCCAGGGAGTTTGGGGCGCCGGGCAATTCTCTCGGCGCCTCTCCCCGTCCGGGCGGCCCGAGCGGGGAGAGGCCGTCGCTATCAGGAACGCAGCCGCGTCCAGACGCGGTCACGCAGCTCGATGGCTTCGACCGGGCAGTTCACCGTCGGGCGCAGCCGGTCGGCGTATTCGGCCGGCATGTTGACCGCCGGGTCGTCGCGCAGCGCCGGGTCCAGGAACGCCTCCGACCCGTCGATCGCGTTCATGTAGCCCGTGTAGTTCGAGGCGATGGCGATGTTTTCGGGATCCATCATCCAGTTGATGAAGATCATCGCGTTCTCCGGGTTCGGGGCACCCTTCGGAATCGCGAAATTGTCGTCGAAGACGGTGATCCCTTCCTTCGGATAGACATAGACCGCGGTCGGCAGGCCTTCCTTGGTGCGGTGGGCGGCGCCGTTCCATTGCATGTGGGCGACGACCTCGCCGGCGATCATCCGCTCGATCGTGCCGTCCGAGTTGTAGAGGGCGACAGCCGGCTTCTGCTTTTCCAGAAGCTCCAGGATGCGGGCGGCGTCCTTGGGGTCGGTCGTGCACTTGTCGATGCCGAGATAGTAGGCGGCCGCGTCGTAGACCTCGACCTGGTCGTTCATCAGGGCAAGCTTGCCGGCGAACGGACCTTCCGGATCGAAGAACGGCGCCCAGCTCTCCTCGATCGGGCCCTCGACCTTGGCGCTGTCATAGCTGTATCCGGTCGTGCCCCACATGTAGGGGGCCGAATAGGCCCGGCCAGGATCGAACCAGGGGTCCGCGAAGGTCTCCGAGACGTTGCCGAAATTCGGCATCTTCGACTTGTCGAGCGGCAGGAGCATGTCCTGCTTGATCATGATGTCCAGCATGTAGCTGGACGGCACGATGACGTCGTAGCCGGCTGCGCCCGCCTGCAGCTTGGCGAGCATCGTCTCGTTCGAATCGTAGACGTCCAGGGTGACGGCGATGCCGGTCTCCGCCTCGAACTTCTTCAGGAGATCGGGCGGATAGTAGTTCGACCAGTTGTAGAAGAAGAGCTGCTTGGACTGGGCCAGCGCCGGCCCGCTGGCGAGAGCGGCCAGGGCCGCCCCGGCCATCAGGGTGAGGGTCAGTCGACGAGCCATCGGATTGCCTTTGCCTCCATGAGTTGCGTGAACGGGCCCCGCCGGGCCGACCGGGCGTCAGTTGCGTGAGCGGCCGATCAGGTAGGAGATCGAGACGAACAGGATCGAGATCAGCAGCATGAAGGCCGAGATCGCGTTCACCTCGGGCGTCACGCCGATCCGGATCATGCCGTAGATGTAGACGGGAAGCGTCGTGGCCCCGGCCCCCGCCACGAAGAAGGTGAT
>JAJUFW010000254.1 GCA_029263555.1 Alphaproteobacteria bacterium | reverse complement strand
CGCGATCCTCCTGCAGGGAAACGATGTGGTTCAGCGTCGCGATCAGTGCCGCATTCGGGGCGCGGGCCAGATGGTGGACGACGTTCTGTTCGACCGAGCTGCGCAGGAACTGCGCCTGGCGGGCCTGGTCGAGGTCGATGCGGCTGATCAGGGTCCGCGACTGCGGATAGATCTCCACCAGCCCTTCTTCCTGCAGCTTGAGCAGCGCGTCACGGATGGGGGTCGAGCTGACGCCGTAATGGCGCTGCAGGTCGGACCGCGACAGCGGAGCGCCCGGCAAGAGGTCAAGCTCGACGATCCGCCGGCGCAGGTCGCCGAAGAGGTCGAGCGAGACAGACCGATTGGATCCGGTATCGACGCGCGCGGTCAAACGAAGATTCCTCCCAAGCAGGTGCTAATACATTAGTGCACCAGGGCGGGCCGAAGGGCAAGGGTGGGCGCGCCGGGAGACGGGCAGGGCCGGGTGCGGGAAGGGACCGGCGGCCTTAAGGGCCTACGATCTGGAACAGATCGGGCCGGGTCTCGAGCAGGCGTTCCATATAGGCGAGCGCGCCGGAGACATGGGCCCGGACGACCCGTTCCGCAGCCGGGTGGTCGTGCTCGGCAATGGCCTTCAGGATCGCCTCGTGCTGGCTGACGAGGCTGGCCAGCTTTCCGGGCTCAGGCGCCTGCAGGAACCGGATGCGGTCCAGTTGCGCCTTCTTCGCGTGGATCACGGTCCAGAGGTCGCCCATGCCGGCGAGGCCGAAGAGCGCCTCGTGAAACCGGTCGTCGAGCGGCACGAAAGCCTTATGATCTTCCCGCGCCAGCAATATCTGCTGTTCGAGGAGGAGGGCGCGCGGCTCGCTCAGATCCAGGTGCCCGGCGTCGCAGAGGCGGAGGACGACCGGCACCTCGAGATTCTCGCGCAGGAAATGGGCCTGGCGGACGGCGTCGGGATTGATGCCGGAGACGAAGGTCGCGTGCTGGGGGACGATGATCACGAGGCCATGCTCGGCCAGGCGGAGCGTCGCCTCCCGGACCGGTGTCCGGCTGACGCTGAAGCGCTGGCAGAGCTCCTTCTCGATCAGGACGGTCCCGGGACGCAGCTCGAGCGTCACGATCATCTCTCGGAGCTGGTCATAGATCGCGTCGGCGCGCGACCGGCGACGTCGGGTCTGCTGCATCTTCTGGCCTTCGGGAACTTCCCGCTCAATATGGGCTCGGGCTGCGATATGCCAGCCTCCGGCGCTTCGAACCATAGTTTCCTCGCCTCACCCGGGGCCGGTGGTCAGAACCCTCTTGGAATCGACGCACAAATATATTAGTGCTTTAGTAGTCGCGGAAAAGCGATAAACAGGCAATGGGAGGAATTGTCCGATGACAAAGCCCGTTACCGCGGTCCTGGCCGTCGCGGCCGCCGCCCTTCTGTCGACGACCGCTCTTGCGGAGACCGACTGGCCCAACCGGACGATCAACGTCATCATCGGCGCCAGCCCGGGCGGAGATACCGACTTCAATGCCCGGACCATCGCGAAGTATTTCGAGCAGGTCACCGGCGTCTCGATGGTGGTCACCAACATGCCGGGCGGCGGCGCGACTATCGCCACAACCGCGGTGCGCGACGCCGAGCCCGACGGCTACACCATGCTGTTCGGTCACACCGGACACCTCATCGTGACCGAGGTCTCGCAGCTCGCCAATTACGGCATCGACGAATTCGAGATCTGCTGCATCCCGGCGGTCGACCAGGGCGCCGTTTTCGTCGCCAGCGCGCAGTCCGGCATCGAGAATGTCGACCAGTTGATCGAACGGACGAAGGCAGAGCCGGACAGCGTGATCTTCGGCACCGAGCTTGGCGGCTATTCGCACCTTCAGGGCCTCATCTTCCAGAATCTTTCGGGTGCGGACATGATGGTGGTGGACACCGGGTCCGCGGCCGAGAAGATCGCGAACCTCCTCGGCGGGCGCATCCATGTCGCCGGCATCGCCTATGGGGCCGTCCAGGATTATCACGAGTCCGGCGATCTGGTCGTGCTGGGCCAGCCCAACGAGGAGCGCAACCCGCTCCTGGGCGAGATCCCGACATTCCGGGAGCAGGGCATCGACTTCGTCATGAACAACCCGTACATCATCGCCTTTCCCAAGGGGACGGACGAAGCGATCGTCCGGCGCATGGAGGAGATCATGCGCGAGATCATCGAGATCCCCGAATATGCGAAGGATCTCGAGCAGGGCTACCGCCAGCCGGTGAGCTTCTACGGCCGCGAAGAAGGTGTCGAGCGGCTGAACGCGATCCGAGACAACTACATGCAGTACCGCGAGGAACTGCTCGCGATCCGCTGACACGGCTGAAGGGACGATCTCCGGGCGCGGTAGTCTGGCAGCAGGCCCGCGCCCGGCCACCTTCCTGCTCGGGAGAAACCAATGGTCGAAACCCGAACCAAGGAGGCCGTCGTCGGCGTCCTGATGCTGGCGGCGGGACTTGGATACCTGTTCATCACGTCCAACCTGCCACGCCGGGGGGCGGTGGACGCGGCCTTCGTGCCCTATGTTCTTGCCCTGGCGACCGTCGGCCTCGGTGCCATCCAGATCCTGACGAGCCTGCGGCGTCCGAAGAAGCCCGCGGCGGGGCAGTCGTCCGGCGCGAAGGGCGGGCAGCCGGGCGGGAACCTCATCCCGGTCGCCAAGACGCTCGTTCTGGTGGCGGCCTTCACCGCCGCCCTCCGTCCGCTCGGCTTCCCCATCGCGGCGGCGCTGTACCTGTTCCTCCAGTTCGTCGTGCTGACGCCGCGGGACGGGAAGAAGGTGCGGTATCCCTTCTACGCCGTCATGGCGGTCGCCTGCGCGGCCGTGATCTTCGTCACGTTCCGCTACGGCTTCGACCTGATGCTACCGGCCGGCCCGCTGACGACGTTCCTGCCCTGACGGAGAGAGACCATGTTGGATTTATTCGCTCAGGGCTTCATCAACGTCCTGGCGCCGGAAAGCGTTCTGCTCATCGCGGCGGGCGTCGCCGTCGGGATCGTGTTCGGCGCAGTGCCGGGCCTGACCGCGGTCATGGCGGTCGCACTGTGCCTGCCAATGACCTACGGGCTTGGCCCGGCGGCGGGCATCTCGCTTCTGGTCGCGCTCTTCGTCGGGGCGACGTCGGGCGGCCTGATCTCGGCCATCCTGCTGAAGATTCCGGGGACTCCCTCGTCCGTCGCGACCACGTTCGACGGCGGGCCGCTCATGGAGAAGGGGGAGGGCGCCAAGGCGCTCGGCGTCGGGATCGTGTTTTCCTTCATCGGCACGATCCTGTCCATCGCAGCCCTGGTGTTCATTGCGCCGTCGCTGGCGCGCGTGGCCCTGTCGTTCGGCCCTCACGAATATTTCGCGATCGCGGTGTTCTCGCTCACGCTGATCGCGACGCTGTCGACCGGGTCGATGGTCAAGGGCATTTTCTCAGGCATCGCGGGCTTTGCCGTCTCCACGGTCGGGATCGCCCCGGTCGACGCGATTCCGCGCTTCACCTTCGGAACGGTGGAGCTGAACGCCGGCTTCTCCATCCTGACCGTCCTCGTCGGCATGTTCGCCGTCGCGGAGGTGATAAAGGTCGCCGAACAGGCGCATTCGAGCAGCGGCGTCGGCGTTTCGGCGCCGGTCAAGTCGAAGGTCCGCGGCTTCGGCTTCACCTTGAAGGAATTCTTCGGGCAGATCCCGAACGCCATCCGCTCGGCGGTCATCGGCATCTGCATCGGCATCCTGCCGGGCATCGGCGCCGGTACGTCGAACATCATCGCCTATATCGTCGCGAAGAAGCGCTCGAAGACGCCCGAGCAGTTCGGGAAGGGGACGATCGAAGGGGTGGTCGCTTCCGAGACGGCGAACAACGCGGGCATCGGCGGCGCGATGATCCCGCTTCTGACCCTCGGCATTCCGGGTGACGCGGTGACCGCGGTCATGCTGGGCGGACTGATGATCCATGGCATCC
Source organism: Alphaproteobacteria bacterium (assembly GCA_029263555.1). Lineage (GTDB taxonomy): Bacteria > Pseudomonadota > Alphaproteobacteria > DSM-16000 > Inquilinaceae > JAJUFW01. The sequence goes on along the minus strand of JAJUFW010000254.1, from coordinate 1,062 downwards.
AGCCGGGCCCGATGCTGTTCATAACCCAGGGCGAGCTCGTCTACACGATCTTCGCCGCGCTGGTGCTGTCGGCGGTGCTGATGTTGATCCTGGAATTCTATGGACTTCGGATCTTCATCCGCCTCCTGGCGATCCCGAAGCACATCCTGCTGCCGGTCATCCTGGTGCTGTGCGCCGTCGGCGCCTTCGGTCTGGCGAGCCGCATTTTCGACATCTGGACGATCCTCATCTTCGGCGTGCTGGGCTACGCCTTCGTGAAGGGCGGCATTCCGACGGCACCCTTCATCATCGGGTTCATTCTGGGACCCATGGCGGAGACCAATCTGCGACGGGGTCTGATGCTCTCCGGCGGCGACTTCACCGGCTTTCTCACCAATCCGATCTCGGCGGCCTTCCTCGCCGTCGCCGCCCTCTCGATCGCCTGGCAGGTCTATGCCGCGTTCCGGCCGACAGCGGCCCAGGAACGGACCGATGCCTTCAACGAGGAACGGATGGAGGGGAAGCCGGACGGCCAGGAGATCCCGGCCGCCGCAACCCGGTCTTCTCTGGGCGAGGCGGAGAGCGCAGCAACCCCGCGCCCCTGAGGCCCGCCCCGACGTTCGAACCGCCCGACCGACTTTCGAAGCGGGGCGGCCGGCTCCCCTTGTCTTGCGAGCCTGACGCTCCACTAACGGTACCCTGTCCATACCGGGAAAACGACATGACGCGAACGAAGAAACCCGAAGACCTCCGCAGTGCCCGCTGGTTCGCCCCCGACGACCTTCGCAGCTTCGGGCACCGTTCCCGCATGATGCAGATGGGCTACTCTGTCGATGAACTCGCAGGGCGGCCGATCATCGGCATCCTCAATACCTGGTCCGATCTCAATCCCTGCCACGCCCATTTCCGCCAGCGGGTCGAGGACGTGAAGCGCGGCGTCCTTCAGGCGGGAGGCTTTCCCGTCGAGCTGCCGGTGTTGTCGCTTTCGGAAAGCAACATCAAGCCGACAACGATGCTCTACCGCAATCTTCTCGCCATGGAGGCGGAAGAGCTGATCCGGTCGCATCCGGTCGACGGCGTCGT
>JAJUFW010000726.1 GCA_029263555.1 Alphaproteobacteria bacterium | reverse complement strand
TGCCGAACGTCTCGAGGCCGAGCCGGACCTGCCCCCGCGCGAGCCGCCGATCCGCTACCGCGCGAACATTCCGACCGCCTGGCTGCGTCTGACCCTGACGGAGGGCAAGAACCGGCAGGTGCGACGCATGACGGCCGCGGTCGGCCACCCGACGCTGCGGCTGGTCCGCGAGGCGATCGGCCGGCTGACACTGGAAGGGCTGCGTCCCGGGCAATGGCGCGAGATCGGACCGGACGACGTCCTGGAGCCGGCCAAGCCCCGCCGGTGAAACCGCGAGCGCCGGCCGGGCTTGGACGCGCCGCTTGCCGCACCATCTTTCCGCTTCCAGCATCCGGAACTTTGTGGAGACGCGGCGATGGCAACTTTCTCGGGCAAGCGCATCCTGATCACCGGCGGGACCAGCGGCATCGGGCTGGCCGGCGCACGGAAGCTCGCCGAGGCAGGTGCCCAGGTGATCCTGACAGGGAGAAACCTGCAGAAACTGGAGGAATGCCGGCGCCTCTTGCCCGGATCGGTCCGGCTGATCCAAAACGACTCGGCCGATCCGGAGACGGGGAAACAGTTGCTGGAGGCGATCCGCGGCGACGGCGGCCTCGACGGCCTCTGGCTCAACGCGGGTTATGCCGACATCGCCCCGGTGGATCAGGTCGACAGCACCTTCTTCGATCGGATGATGAATGCCAATGTTCGTGGGCCCGTCCTGCAACTGGCGGCACTCAGCGGCGAACTCAAGCCGGGTGCGTCCGTCGTGGTGACATCCTCAACCTCCACCTATGAGGGGGCGGCTATGGCCAGCGTCTATGCGGCCACGAAGGGGGCGCTTGTCTCGCTCTGCCGGTGCTGGGCATCGGCTCTTGCCGGGCGCGGCGTGAGGGTCAATACGCTCATTCCCGGGGCGATAGCGACGCCGTTCCGGGACTTCATGTCCGAAGACGTACGGTCGAACTTCGAGGCGGAGGTGGTCGGACGGACCGCCCTGCAGCGCATCGGCACGCCCGACGAGGCCGCGGCCGTCGCTCTATTCCTGCTGTCGGACGAGTCCAGCTATGTCACGGGCGCGCAATACGTGGTCGACGGCGGACTGACGATGGTTTGAGCGGGTCCGGGGATGCCCGGCCGACTCAATCCAGGTGGAACATCGGCCGCAGCGGCACCGTGACCGGCGAGCGGTCCGGATGCGTCTCCATGATGTGGGCCATATGGGCCCACCACCGGCGCATCACATCCTCCCCGGCCAGGTCTTCCATGCGATGGTCCGGCGCGCGCCGCAGCACGGCGAACAGCGTGTGCGTCTCCTCGTCCAGGAAGATGCTGTAGTCGGAGATCCCGGCCTGCTTGAGCAGATCCTTCAGCTCCGGCCAGAGGGCGTCGTGACGGCGCCGATACTCTTCGCCCCTGTTCGGATGGAGGCGCATCTTGAAGGCGATCCAATCCCCCCGGCTCATCCCCTCCTCCATGCTCTGGCCCTGCGGATCATGATGGGCAGGGCGATCGAGGCGATCAGCAGCGTGCCG
>JAJUFW010000599.1 GCA_029263555.1 Alphaproteobacteria bacterium | reverse complement strand
GATCGGCAAGCCCGCAGAAGGGATCCTCAGGCACGTTCCGCGCCATCGCGACGGCGCGCTCGACCAGTTCCTTCAGCGCCGCCGGCTTGCGGTCGGAGGAAGAGACCATGGCCATGCGCCGGCCGACGAATACCCTGAGCCCCAGATCCCCGGACTCGGCACGCTCCAGCTTCTCGGGCTTGCCAAGACGCTGGCTGAGCGAGAGGGACACGGAATCGAACAGCACGGCATCGGCTGAATCCGCGCCGGCCTTCCGGGCCTGGGTAATCAGGTCGCCGAGAAGACTGAGCGAGTCGTCCTGGGAGGCGGGCATCGGGGTCTGGTCTCCGTTGTCGTCGGGCGCCGTCGTCCACGATCATGTACCCGGCCGGGCCGGCTTGTGGAAGCGGCGAGGATTGAAGGGAAGGAGCGTCCGCTTCCCCTTCGTAACAATGGCGACGCGCGCGCGAAATCCAAGGGCCTTCGTCGCCTGCGCCCCGGCCAGGCAACGATCGCTTAATTCGCTTCCCTCCAAGCTTGGATGCCGGGAAGAATCGCTCCCGGAGTCGGTTGCGGGCGATGGAAGGGAGTGGCGGGACATGGGGCGCGGAACTTGGCGCGGGACGGTCGCAGGGCTTCTGGCGTGGCTTCTGGCCCTGCCGCTGGCCGCGCAGGAGGTGAACTGGTCCGCCTTCGCGACGCCCAGCACGGGGCAGCCCCGGTCCATCGGCTCCTATGCCAATGGCTGCCTCGCGGGCGCGGCGGCGCTGCCGCCGGAAGGGACCGGCTACCAGGTCATCCGCCTCAGCCGGAACCGCTATTACGGGCATCCGGAGCTGATCGACTTCGTGGAGCGCTTCGGCGAGAGGGTCGCGGCCGCCGGCCTCGGCACCGCCCTGATCGGCGATCTGGGGCAGCCGCGCGGCGGACCCATGCCGGCCGGCCACGCCAGCCACCAGTCCGGGCTCGACGCCGATATCTGGCTTCGCCTGGATCTGCCCCCGCTGGAACGGTCCGCGCGGGAGAATCTGGAGGCGGTCACCATGGTCGACCGCGCGTGGTACGAGGCCGACCCCGACCGTTGGAGCGACGCCCAGGCCGAGCTGATCCGCCTTGCCGCCATGGATCCGCGGGTCGAACGGATCTTCCTGCATCCGGCCCTGAAGCTGGAGCTCTGCCGGCGCGACTGGCCGGACCGGTCATGGCTGCGCGTCGTCCGGCCCTGGTACGGCCATGACGAGCATTTCCATGTCCGGCTGCGATGCCCGGAGGGGAGCCCGGACTGCGTGCCCCAGGACGCCCCGCCGCCCGGCGACGGATGCGGTCCGGAACTCGCCTCCTGGTTCCCCAATGTCCTGCCCGTGGTCCTTGGCCCGACGCCGGCCCCGCAGCCCCCCGCCCGGAAGATCATGCCCGCCGCCTGCGCCGCCGTGGCCGTCCCCGCCGGCTGACCGGCTATGCGGCGACCGGCCAGCCCCGCAGGCGGTAGGCGCCGTCCCAGAACAGCCATTCGTACCGGCAGCCGAGCTCGAAGGCGGCCAGCATTCTCGATCGGACCGTGGCCGAGGCTTCCGCTGCCGCCTGGTCGCCGATGCCGGTCACCGTGCGCACCGCCTCTCCGAAAGCTTCGTCGGCATAGGTCCTGATCCAGGCCATGTAGGGATTTTCGGGAGCGGCCCGCCCGGCGATCGCGCAGCCGACGTCCCGGTAGATCCGGAAGCAGGGCAGGAGAGCGGCGACCGAGACCTCCCAGGGCTCGTGATAGGCGGTCGCGAGCAGATAGCTCGTATAGGCGAGGCAGTCCGGGGCGGGCTCCGACGCGGCCAGGGCTGCGTCGTCGACCCCCAATTCCGCCAGGAAACGCCCGTGAAGCGCCTGCTCCACCTGGACCGCGCGAAGCGCGGACCGGGCGAAGGCCCGAAGCACTGCGGCGTCCGGACCGCGGGCGGCAGCGAGCGCCAGGATGCGCGAGTACCGGACAAGATAGAGTGCGTCCTGGACGATGTAGTGCCGGAACCGTTCGCGGGAGAGCGTGCCTTCGGCAAGCTCGACGTTGAAGGGATGCACATGGATGGCCCGGCGGAGGTCGGCGGTCCGGCGCCACGCCTCCTCGGAAAATGGCATGGTGGTCATAAGCCGTCCTCCGGCCAGAGGGCGTGGAAATGATGGACGGGGCCGTTGCCGCCGCCGACCTTGAGCCGGTCGCTCGCCGCGATCGCCCCGGTGAGATAGGCCTTGGCCCTGCGAACCGCCTCCACGACCTCCATCCGCGGCAGCAGGGCGGCAATGGCCGCCGACAGGGTGCAT
>JAJUFW010000035.1 GCA_029263555.1 Alphaproteobacteria bacterium | reverse complement strand
TCCTGATCGTCGGCGGCGCCGCCGAGCATCTCTCCCGCAGGGTCGCCGACTGGCTGAAGGCCGAGGCGCGGCGCGAGCTGGCCGCGCGGTCGCGGGCGCTTGCGGCACGGCTGCCCGCCCGGGTTGCGTCGGTGACCGTGCGCGACACCCGTTCCCGCTGGGGAAGCTGCTCGTCCACGGGGCGGCTCAACTTCTCCTGGCGGCTGATCCTGGTGCCCGAGCCGGTGCTGGACTACGTGGTCGCCCACGAGGTGGCGCATCTGAAGGAGATGAACCACGGCCCCCGGTTCTGGGCCCTGGTCCGGCAGCTGCATCCGGACGTCGACGCCTGTCGCGACTGGCTGAAGCGGCACGGCGCCCGCCTGCACCGCTACGGCTAGCCGCCCCGCGCGGCCGCGGCCGGAGACGGCGCTAACTCAGCGCCACCATAGGTTGCCGGTCGTGGGAGAGAGCCTTCTTCGGGCGCCCCGTCATTGCGCCTTCGTCCGGACCCGCGCATGCGCCGGCCTCAGGACGCGCAGCGCTTCCGGCATGGTCCGGTCGACCCAGGCGGCGATCGCCGCCCGGTGCCGGACGACGATGACGCCGGCGGCGATGACCGACAGCCCCAGGGCCGAGAGCGCGAAGGGAAACAGGATCGAGTCCCCGAACACCTCGTCCGCCAGATATCCGAGATAGAGCGCCACGCCCAGCCCCCCGAACACGGCATAGGACGGCCGGGCCAGGAAGACCGAAAGCGCGATCAGCGCCAGGCTGACCAGGCCGAAGATCCCGGCCCGCGGATCGTCGCCGATCGGGAAATCGAGCAGCACGAGCGGCACGGCGATCCAGAAGGTGAAGCCGCCGCCGATATGCAGCCAGAACGCCGGGCCACCGGCCCCGCGGATGTCGAGGATCCAGGCAAGGACGATCATGCCCAGCCCGAAGACCAGCGAGACCCGGTGCGCAATGTCGGAATCATAGCCGTCGGCGCCCAGGAGAGCCGGGGTCAGGTCCATCGACAGGAACCATGCGGCGACTGCGACCGGGACGACGATGAAGTCGAACCGGTACCGCCTGTACGCCAGGACACCCGCCAGGATGACGTCAAGCTCGCTGGGGACGAAGCCGCCGCGGAGCCAGTCCGATACGCTGAAGCTGAGATAGTCCGCATAGGATCCGGGTTCGGTGAAAACCAGCCAGCCGAAGGCCTCCTGCAGCCCGAATACGGTGAGCGGCACCAGGGCGACCGCGATCGCGATCAGAAGGCCGCCCGGCGTGGCGAGACCGCGCCGTCGGAGCCAGGCGCCGAGTGCCCAGCCGCCGAGTCCGTAGGCGGCGCCGGTCAGGGCGAGCGCGAGCCCGCCGAAGGTCCTCCAGGCGATGGTGGTGAAGAGGGTGAGGGACGACATGACGATCAGCGCCCCGCCGTACCACAGCACATGGGCCGCATCGAAGCGCGGCCGCGCCTCGGCCCTTTCCGACAGGTACTGCCAGAGACTTTCTGCCTGCCCGGCGGTCAGCACCCCCGATTCGGCGGCGCGAGCCAGATCCTGCCGCGTGATCCGCATGAAATCGATGTCCCCTTCCCCTCGACCCGGCGCCATGGTCGGCCGGGCCGCAGGACGGGTCAAGCGGCGGCAGCCGCCGTGTCGATGAAGCGGGCGAGCTCCAGGTCCCGTTCGGACAATCCGTCCACCTCATGGGTCGACAAGGTCACGTCCACCCTGTTGTAGACATTGAACCATTCCGGATGGTGGTCCATCTTCTCGGCCTTGAGGGCCACCCGGCTCATGAAGCCCCAGGCCTGGTTGAAGGTCTTGAAGGTGAAGCTCTTGCGGATGGCGTCGCGGCCCTCCACCTCCTGCCAGCCGGCGAGGTCCCGGAGAGCCTGTTCGCGTTCCTGCCCTGTCAGCCTGCGGGTCATCGGGCAAGGTCTCCCAATTCCTGGTCGTTTCGAGGATGATTTCACGTGGTGCGGTCCGCCCGCCCGTGTCAAGCCGAAGGTGCCGAACGCCCCATGAACCGCTTCACCGTCCCTCCGAGCCTGGACGACATCGCCGAGCTGGCCGATGCGGCACTCGAGCAGATCCCGCCCGAGCTGTCCCGCATGGTCAGGGGTGTGGCGATCCGGGTCGAGGACTTCCCCGATGAGGAAACCTGCCGGGACATGGAGCTGGAGAGTCCCTTCGACCTGCTGGGCCTCTATGTCGGCACCCCGTTCGGCCAGCAGAGCGTCGCCGCCAGCCGGACCCATACCGATCTGATCTTCCTCTACCGCCGGCCGATCCTCGACTACTGGTGCGACAGCGGCGAGGACCTGCCGCACATCGTCCGCCACGTGCTGATCCACGAGATCGGACATCATTTCGGCTTTTCCGACGAGGACATGGAGGCCTTGGAGGCCCAGGCCGACGACTAGGCGTGCGACCCGTCCGCCATCAGCCGGGCGACCTGTTCCTTGAGCCAGGGCAGCACTTCGGCCTCGAACCAGGGGTTGCGGCGCAGCCAAGCGGTGTTGCGCCAGCTCGGGTGCGGCAACGGCAGGAAGCCCGGCACATAGTCGCGCCACGCCCGGACCGTTTCCGTCATGGTCGGCTTCCGTCGATCCCCGAGATAACGCGCCTGCGCATAGCTTCCGACGAGCAGGGTCAGCCGGATCCCGGGCAGAACCGGCAGGAGCCGCGGATGCCAGAGCGGCGCGCATTCCGGACGCGGCGGCCGGTCGCCGCCCGACGGCAGGACGCCCGGATAGCAGAAGCCCATGGGCACGATCGCGACCCGACCTTCGTCGTAGAAGGCATCGCGGTCGATCCCCAGCCAGTCGCGCAGGCGGTCGCCGCTGCGGTCGTTCCAGGGAATCCCGGTCTCATGCACCCGAGTTCCGGGCGCCTGGCCCACGATCAGGATCCGCGCCGAGGCGGCGGCGCGGACGACCGGCCGCGGCCCGAGCGGAAGCGACGCCTCGCACAGCCGGCAGGCGCGAATCTCCGCAAGCGCTGCGGAAAGGCGATCGGGCGGTCCATCCCGCCCTTCGACGCCGGCGGGTCGTCCAGCCATCTTTCCGGCAACCATGTCGTCCCCTAAGATCCTGTCACTCCGGGTGCCGTACCGGGAGACGAACAGGTCCCCGGTCGGGGCAATTCCGGCGCGGATTCCGCAGCTTCCCGCTCTATGAACTCGCGCCGATGCCCGCAAGAGCGTTAGAATGGGCATTATCTCTGGAGGGACTGCCCGGCGCGGGCGTGCCGAGGACACCCGCAGCGACTGCCTCCTTCGATCTCCCGATGCGCGCCGCCTATCCGGCGGCGGCAAGACGGGCCCTTCAGGGCCTTATGCGGACAAGTTAGCCGAACACGAGGGAGAGTCACCATGGACGTCAGACTCATGACCCTGGATTCCGGCAACCGGGAGGTCGATGCGGCTGCCGTGGACGCGCTTGCAAGCGCCTTGCGAGGCCGCGTGCTCGACGAGACGACGCCCGGATATGACGAGGCGAGGACGATCTGGAATGCCATGATCGACCGGCGTCCGGGCCTGATCGTGGAATGCGCCGGTGCGGCCGACGTGATCGAGGCCGTCAGGTTCGCAGTCGCGCATGGCCTGCTGGTTGCGGTTCGCGGGGGCGGGCACAACATCGCCGGGAATGCGGTCTGCGACGGCGGTCTCGTCATCGATCTTTCGCGGATGAAGTCGGTGCGCGTCGATCCGGCAGCCGGGCGCGCCTGGGTCGAGCCCGGCGTGACGCTGGCGGAACTGGACAAGGAAACGCAGGCCTTCGGACTGGCGGTGCCGACCGGCATCAACTCGACCACCGGCGTGGCCGGGCTGACCTTGGGCGGAGGCTTCGGCTGGATCACCCGCAAGTTCGGCCTGACGATCGACAATCTCCTGTCGGTGGATGTGGTGACGGCAGAAGGCAGGCTGGTCCGGGCCAACGACACCGAAAACCCCGATCTGTTCTGGGCGCTGCGCGGCGGGGGCGGAAATTTCGGCATCGTCACGGCGTTCGAATTCCAGCTCCACGCCCTGGGCCCGCAAGTGCTGGCCGGGCTGGTCGTCCATCCTTTCGACGATGCCGCGGGCCTGCTGAAGGACTATCGGCGGATCGTGGACACGGCGCCGGACGACCTGACCTGCTGGGTGGTCATGCGACAGGCCCCGCCGCTTCCCTTCCTTCCTGCCGAATGGCACGGCCGTGAGGTCCTGGTGCTGGCGATGTGCTACGGCGGCGACGTCGCGGCCGGCGAAGGCGCCACGGCCGAGCTGCGCTCGCTGGGCCATCCCTTGGCCGACGTCGTCGGACCGACACCGTTCATCGGCTGGCAGGCGGCCTTCGATCCGCTGCTCGCGCCCGGCGCACGGAACTACTGGAAGAGCCACGATTTGACCCGGCTCTCCGACGAGGCGATCGACGTCCTGACCGCCGCCATCGGGGAACTGCCCGGACCCGAATGCGAGATCTTCATCGGCCATGTCGGAGGAGCCGCGGGCCGGGTGGCCGTCGAGCGGACGGCCTTTCCGCAACGCCATGCCCACTTCGTCATGAATGTGCACGCTCGCTGGCGCGAGCCGTCGGAAGATCCGACGTGCGTCGGCTGGGCCCGGAAGCTTTGGGCCGCCGCCGCTCCGCACGCCGCCGGTACCGCCTATGTCAATTTCATGCCGGGCGACGAGGGCGACCGGGTCGCGGCGGCCTATGGCCCGAACTACCATCGCCTGGCAGAGATCAAGCGCCGCTACGATCCGGCGAACCTTTTCCGCATGAACCAGAATATCCTGCCGGTGTGAGGATGCGACCGACGAGCGCCCCCGGCTTCGGAATGGCGGCCTTTGCGCCCGGACCGCTCCGATTCCGGGGGGTGTCCCGGCCGGTATGCTCGGGACGGGCGACCCTGCGGCCTCGGCTCCGGCCGTCGGCGGAGGAAGAAGGTGGATATCGGGACGTGGCTGCGCGACCTGCAGCTCCCTCAATACGAGCAGGCGTTCCGGGATAACGACATCGACGCCGGCGTCCTGCTCGAGCTGACCGCGGACGACCTGATCGGGCTCGGCGTCACGTCGATCGGCCACCGGCGCAAGCTTCTGGCCGCGATCGCGGCCCTGCGCGAAGAGGATCCGGCCCGCCGGGTGGCCAGCAGCCTCCAGCCGGCGGCGCCTCCGGCTCCGGAAGGGCTGCGCCCGGACGCGGAACGGCGGCAGATCACCATCGTCTTCGTCGATCTGGTCGGCTCGACGGAACTCTCGACGCGCCTCGACCCCGAGGACATGGGCGCGCTGCTTCGGGAATATCTGGACACGGTCACCCGCGCATTCGCCCGTTTCGAAGGCCATATCGCCAAGTTCATGGGCGACGGGGTCCTTGCCTATTTCGGGTGGCCCGCAGCGCATGAGGACGAAGCCGAGCGCGCGGTACGCGCGGGAATCGCGGCCATCGAGGCCGTCGGACGTCTCCGGGCCTCGACCGGCGACCCGCTTGCCGTGCGGGTCGGCATCGCGACGGGCGTGGTCGTCGTCGGGGATCTCATCGGAGAAGGCGCTTCGCGGGAGGAGACGGTCGTCGGCGAGACCCCGAATCTTGCGGCCCGCCTGCAGGCGCTCGCGCAGCCGAACGAGGTGGTCATCAGCGAGGGTACGCGGGAGCTTCTGGGCGCCCTGTTCGAGGTCGAGGATCTGGGGATCCGGTCGCTCAAGGGGCTGGCCGCGCCAGGTCGCGCCTTCCGGGTGCTCGGCCCCGGTCGCGCGGCGAGCCGGTTCGAGGCGCTCCACGCCAAGGAACTGGACCCGATCGTCGGACGCGAAGCGGAGCTGGCCGTTCTTCTCGACCGCTGGCGGCGGGCCAAGGCCGGGGAGGGGCAGGTCGTGCTCATATCCGGCGAGCCCGGGATCGGCAAATCGCGGATCGTTCTGGCGTTCGGCGAGGCGCTCGGCCGCGAGCCGGTCGCCACGCTGAGCCATTTCTGCTCCCCCCACCACATGGACAGCGCGCTCTTTCCGGTCATCGGCCAGATCGAGCGGGCCGCCGGCTTCGCTCCCGAAGACGGGCCGGAAACGAAGCTGGCCCGGCTGGAAGCGTTTCTCGGCCCCCATGCCGACCGGCTGGGTGCGGAGGCGATGGCGCTTCTGGCCTCCCTCCTGTCGCTGCCGGTATCCGCGGCCGGGGCGGCCCTCGACATGACGCCCGAGCGGCGCAGGCATCGCACCCTCGAGGTCCTCCTTCGGCTGTTCGAAGCCCTGTGCGACGGGCAGCTGGTCCTGGCCGTATTCGAAGACGTGCACTGGAGCGACCCGTCGACGATGGAACTCGTCGATCTCGTCGTCGAACGCGTGCAGCGCTTGAGGGTCCTTGTCGTGATCACCTTCCGGCCCGAATTCGTCGCGCCGTGGACGGGCCAGGCACACGTTACCGCCCTCTCGCTCCCGCGGCTCGTCCGGGGCGAATCCGAGACGATCGTTCGCCGCATCGCCGGCGGGAAGACCTTGTCGGCGGACGTGCTGCAGCAGATCATCGGCAAGACCGACGGCATTCCGCTCTTCGTCGAAGAGCTGACCAGGACGGTCCTCGAATCCGGGCTGTTGCACGACCATGGCGGCCGCCTCGATCTGCCGGGCGCGCAGGCGGCGCTCGCGATCCCCTCGACCCTCCAGGATTCGCTGACGGCCCGGCTGGACCGTCTGGGGCCGGCAAAGGTGCTGGCGCAGATCGGCGCCTGCATCGGCCGCGAGTTCGACCATGACCTTCTGGTCGCGGTATCGCCTCTACCGGAACCGGACCTCAGTCGGGCGCTGGACAGGCTGCTTGCATCGGACCTGGTGGTCCGGCGCAGCCATCCCTCCGGCGTCACCTATGCCTTCAAGCATGCGCTGATCCAGGACGTTGCCGCCTCGACCCTGCTCAAGAGCCGGCGCGCGAAGCTTCATGCCCATATCGCCGCTGCCCTGGAATCGCGGTTCCCGGCCGTCGTGGAGCGCCAGCCCGAACTCCTGGCCCGCCACCTCTCCGAGGCGGGGTTCCATGAGCGGGCCGTGGACTGGTGGCTGCGCGCAGGGCGGATCGCTCGGGGGCGCTCGGCCAACAAGGAAGCGATCGGTCATTTGACGAAAGCGCTGACGTCGCTTTCGTCGACATCTCAGGGGGAGGCTCGCGACCGGCAGGAACTCGAGGTACAGGTGACCCTCGGCCCCTCCCTGATTGCGACGGAAGGCTTCTGCGCGCCGCAGGTTGAGACGGTCTATGCCAGGATCGAGCAGCTTGCCCGGCACCTGGGACATGAGCGCTATCGGGCACGGGCCTTGCGCGGCCTGTGCTACGTCTATCACGTCAGGGGCGACCTGCCCCGTGCTCAGGAGATCGGCGAGGACCTGCTGAATCTGGTCGAGCTGCATGACGATCCGATACGGCAGGCCGATGCCCATCACGCCCTGGGGTTCACCCTGTTCCATACGGGTCGACATGACCTGGCCCGGACCCATCTGGAGACGGCCAGAGCCCAAATCGAACGCGCCGGCGGCCCGCACGAGGCATTCGCGTCCGGGTTCAACATCTATGTCCACGGACGGGCGTACGCTTCTCATGCAATGTGGCATCTCGGGCTCGACGACGCCGCGCTCCTCGTCATGGAGCAGGCGATCGGGTTCGCCCGGCAACTCGACCACCCCTTCAGCCTGGCCGTTACGCTCGCCTACGCCGCGATGCTCCATCAGTTCCGGGAAGAACCGGCAGCCGTACGGACGCAGGCCACGGCCGCCCACGCGCTCTGCGCCGAGCACGGGTTCAGCTACTATCTTGCCTGGGCCACGATCATGAACGGGTGGGCAATCGCGCAAGAAGGCAGCCTGGGCGAGGGCATCGCCCGCCTGCGCGAAGGCCTCGACGATTTCTGCGCGATCGGCGCCGGGCTGAGGCTTCCATACTATTTCTGGCTCCTGGCCGGGCTCCATACGGCATCGCAGCAACTCGACGAGGCGGGCGCCACCCTCGCCAAGGCGGATGCCGCTGCGCGGCGCTACGGAGAGTCCTGGGCCGACTCGCGCCTCCGCCTTCTGGAAGGCGAACTGTCGCTCCTTTCGGGTCGGCGGGAGGCTGCCGAGGCCTGTTTCAGGCGTGCCGTGAGCATCGCCCGGGCGCAGGGCGCTGCGTCCCTTGCCCGTCAGGCCATGGCCCGGCTTGGCCACCATCTGCGCCAGGAGGGCCGCTCCGCCGAGGCGGAGGAAATCCTGTCCGGCCACGAAGCTTCCCGGGAGCCCGGCGTCGATCCGGGATCGATGGACGCGACCCGGCCGCGCTGATCCGGATCCGGACGGACCAGTCGCCCGCCTGCCTCAGGGCAGGTCCTGGTCCAGCAGCTGCCCGACGAGAGCGGGCACCAGCTCCGTCGCCGGTCCCGTCTCCACCACATCGAACAGGTCGGCGACCTCCGACCGTTCCTTGTTCAGCTCCAGCGTGAAGGCGCCGGCGTCGAGGGCTGCGTGGACGAACCCCGCCGCCGGATAGACGCTGCCCGACGTGCCGATCGAAACGAACAGGTCGGCGCGGGCGAGCGCGTCCAGGATCGTCTCCATCCCGAACGGCATCTCCCCGAACCACACGACATGCGGCCGCAGCCCGCCCACCGCGCCACAGCGGGCGCAGGCGGAATCTACGCCCAGGTCGTCCGTCCAGTGAACGACGTCCCCGCAGCCCTCGCAACGGATCTTCATGAGCTCGCCATGCATGTGGATCATCCGGCGGCTGCCCGCCCTTTCGTGCAGGTCATCGACATTCTGGGTGACGATCAGCACGTCGCCCCGCCATTCGCGCTCCAGCCGGGCGAGCGCCGCATGGGCCGCATTCGGGCGCACCGCCGGGTCGACGAGCGTCCTGCGCCTTGCGTTGTAGAAGTCGTGGACCAGGCGGGGATTGCGGCGGAACGCCTCGGGCGTTGCGACGTCCTCCAGGCGGAAGCGGGTCCAGACCCCGCCGGCATCGCGGAACGTATCGAGGCCGCTTTCCTTGGAGATGCCGGCGCCGGTCAGGATGACGATCCGGGCGCCGGGGGCAAATCGGGGAATCGGGAACGACATGGAGACCAGAATGACGCATCCCGCGCGGCCCGAAAACCTCCGGCGCCATCCGCGCCTTGACCGGCGGCCCGGCATCGGTCAACAGACCCCTTCTGCTTCTCCACGGAACCGCCAGCCCATGCTGAAGATCCTCTTCGTCTGCACCGGAAACATCTGCCGTTCGCCCACCGCCGAAGGTGTCCTGAGGCACCGGCTGGAACAGGAGGGCCTGTCCGACCAGGTCGAGACGCTGAGCGCCGGGACCCACGACTACCACGTGGGCGATCCGCCGGACGCCCGCGCCCAGAGGGCCGCAAAGACCCGCGGCTACGACCTTTCGCGGCTCCGTGCCCGGCAGGTCAGCCCCGACCATTTCCGGGATTTCGACCTGGTCCTCGCCATGGACCGAAGCCATCAGCTGGCGTTGCGCCGGATCGCGCCGCCCGAGGCGCAGGACCGGATCCGCCTGTTCATGGAGTTCGCGCCCGGCGCCGGGGAACGGGACGTTCCAGATCCCTATTACGGCGACGCCAATGATTTCGAACTGGTCCTGGACCTGGTCGAGGCCGGGGTCGAGGGTCTCATCGCGGCGATCAAGCGCGGCGAGCTGGCGCGCCGGTGATGGACGGGCCCGACCTCGACCGCCTGTTCGGCCGGGTGGAGGCCGCAATCGGCACCCGGCCGCGCCTGGCCGTTGCCCTGTCCGGCGCTTCGACGGTCGCGGTAATGAGGCTGGAACTGCCGGACGGCGGATCGATCGTCGCCAAGGCCGGAAACGGCCATCTGGCGCTGGAACGCTGGATGCTGGACGAGCTGAGCCGGGATTCCAGCCTGCCGCTCCCTGAGGTGCTCCACGGCGCGGACGATCTTCTGCTCCTGAGCTGGATCGACTCGGCGGGCGGCGCGCCGGATCCGGCGGCCGAGATCCATGCGGCCGAACTTCTCGCTGCGCTCCACACCGTGCCGCGGGCCCATTTCGGATATGCGCGGGACACGGTGATCGGCCAGCTTCCGCAACCGAACCCGCCGGGCGACCGCTGGATCCCCTTCTTCCGCGACCACCGGCTGCTGCACATGGCGGTGAAGGGGCATGAGGAGGGCACCGTCACGACCGCGCTCAGGCGCCGGCTGGAGACGCTGGCGGCGCGGATCGAGCGCTATATCGACGAGCCGGCGCACCCGGCCCTGCTGCATGGCGATCTCTGGACCGGGAACGTCCTCCATCGGGGCGGGCGGATCGTCGGCCTGATCGACCCCGCGATCTATTACGGGCATCCGGAGATCGAGCTGGCCTTCACGACCCTGTTCGGGACCTTCGGCGAGCCGTTCTTCCGCCGCTATCGCGAGCTGGCGCCCCTGGCCGACGATTTCTTCGAGATCCGGCGTGACATCTACAACATCTATCCCCTGCTGGTGCATGTCCGCTACTGGGACACGGCCTATGCCCGTCCGATCGAGGCGACCCTGACCCGGCTGGGGATCTGACGCGCGGCGTTCAGGCGGCCGGGATGTGGACCGTGAACCGAGCGCCGCCCTGGGAACGGTTCTCGGCGAAGATGCGGCCCCGGTGCGCCTCGACGATCTGTCGCGATATCGCGAGGCCGAGGCCGGAATGGGTCCCGAACTTCTCGCCGGCCGGCCGTTCCGTATAGAAGCGGTCGAAGATCGCCTCCAGCTTGGAGGGCGGTATGCCGGGACCGTCGTCCTCCACCGTCACCTCGACGATCTTGCCGATGCGCCGCGCGGCGAGCGCGACCACGCCACCCGGCGGCGAGAACGAGACCGCGTTGGTGATCAGGTTCCGGAACACCTGGACCAGACGGCCCTCCAGCCCCAGGACCTCCAGCGGCCCGTCGTCCTCGATCGTGAGGGTGAAGGCCGGACCGCCCTCGACCTCGGTGGTCGCGCGGTAGAGATCGAGCAGCATCTCCAGCATCTGCCTCAGGTCGACCAGTTCGGTCTCGGCCCGGGACAGCTCGGAATCGAGCCGCGAGGCATCGGAGATGTCGGTGATGAGTCGGTCCAGGCGCTGCACGTCCTCGACGATGATCGCCATGAGGCGCCGCTGCTGGTCGGGGTCCTTGACCCGGCTGACGGTCTCGACCGCGCTGCGGAGCGAGCTCAGCGGGTTCTTGATCTCGTGGCTGACATCCGCCGCGAAGCGTTCAATCGCGTCCATCCTTGCCCAGATGGCGGCGGTCATGTCGCGGAGTGCGGCCGAGAGATCCCCGATCTCGTCCTTCCGGTGGGTGAAATCCGGGATCACCTGCTGCCGCCCGTGGCTGCGCCGCACCTGTTCGGCGGCAAGCGCCAGCCTGCGGATGGGACGGGTGATGGTCCCGGCGAGATAGAGCGACATGAGGACGGTGACCGCGAAGGACACGCCGAAAATCTTCAGGATGTCCTCGCGCAGCGACTGGATCGAACGATCGATCCGCGAGGTGTCGCGGGTCATCATCACCGCGCCCAGCACGGCGCGCAGCCGCTGCACCGGCACGGCGACGCCCAGGATCTGTCCGCCCCCTTCCCGCGACCAGACCTTCTGGCCGATGCTGCCCCGAAGCGCCCGCACGGCCGGGGCATAGTCGCCGGCCTCCTGGCTCTCGTCCTCCTGGTAGACCGGCCATCGCTTGCGTTCGGGAAGCTGGTCCGTCACCCAGGCGTAGACGGTGTCGAAGGTGTCGCGCAGGCGGCTCCGCTCGACCACGGGCTGCAAGGGCACGATTTCCACGAGGCCGCCGCGCCCGCCCAGCATCCGGCTGTCGGCGATGAGGGAGCCGTCCTCTCCGAACAGGCGCGTCCGGGTGTCCGTCGTTTCGAAAAGGCGGCGCACCATCTGCCGGCTGAGTTCGGGGTCGAGCGCCTGCCGGTCGTTCGGCGAGCCGACCACCGCCCCTTCCGCCAGCCCGCCGGCGAAGATCAGCGCCTCGGTGCGCATCGATTCCAGCTCGGACTGGATCAGCCGCTCCTCATACTGGCCGAGAAACAGGAGTCCGCCGACAAGGATCAAAAGCGCCAGGACGTTGAGCGCCAGGACCCGGGCGGTAAGCTTGGAAATCCAGGGGCCGCGCGGCTTCAGGGCCCGACGTATGGCCCGGGCGCGCGCCCGGCCCCGCCGCACCTGCTTGGCCGCGGCCGGCTCGACCGCCCGGCCCCGTGCGACGAGAACGCCGTCGCGCTTCAGCCCGGACGGGAGGGGAGAGTCCATCTGCGATTAGGTCAACCCTCTTTATAGCGGTAGCCGACGCCGTACAGCGTCTCGATCTGGCCGAAATTATCGTCCACCGCCTTGAACTTCTTCCGGATCCGCTTGATGTGGCTGTCGATCGTCCGGTCGTCCACATAGATGTGTTCGCCATAGGCCGCGTCCATGAGCTGGTCGCGGCTCTTCACATGGCCGGGCCGGATGGCAAGCGCCTTCACCAGCAGAAACTCCGTCACGGTCAGCTCGATCGGGCGGC
>JAJUFW010000046.1 GCA_029263555.1 Alphaproteobacteria bacterium | reverse complement strand
GGCGCTGGCCGAGATGTATGCGCAGCACGTGGCGCTCGAAGAACAGGAGGTGTTCCCGCTGGCGTGCGTGGGCATCGCGCTTTGCACGCCGGGCTATGCCCGGGCCGAGGACGTCCTTGCCGACGCCGCCCTTGCCATGACTCGGGCGAAGGCGCGGGGGCGGGGGTCGGTGACCCTGTTCGACCGGACCATGCGTAGCCAGGCGACGGTCAGCACCCTTGCCCTGGAAACGGACCTCCGGCATGCGCTGGATCGCGGCGAGATAACCCTGCACTACCAGCCCGTCATTTCCCTCGCCACCGGGGGCGTCGCCGGGTTCGAGGCGCTGATGCGCTGGCGCCACGCCGAACGGGGCATGATCTCGCCGGACGTCTTCATCCCGATGGCGGAGGAGACGGGGCTGATCGTGCCGCTGGGCGCCTGGGCCATCGAGGAGGCGTGCCGGCAGCTCGTCGCCTGGCGGCGGCAGGTCCCCGGTGCCGAAACGCTTTTCATGAGCGTGAACGTTTCGCGCCGGCAGCTCGAAGCGCCCGATCTGGTGGAGCGGATCAGCTACGCCCTGGACGACAGCGGCCTTCCGGCCGACGCCCTCAGGCTCGAGATCACGGAAAGCCTGCTGCTCAACCGCCTGGACTATGCCGCAGGCACCCTGTCGAAGGCCAAGGCGCTGGGGGTCCGGCTGTCCATCGACGATTTCGGGACGGGTTATTCGTCCTTGAGCCATCTTCACCGGCTGCCCTTCGACACCCTGAAGATCGACAAGTCCTTCGTCGCCGACATTATGACCAACGAAGGCAGCGCCCTGATCGTCCGGTCGATCGTCGATCTGGCCGTCGGCCTCGGCATGGACGTGGTCGCGGAAGGCGCCGAAAACGCAGGCGACGTGGAGGCGCTGCGCAAGACCGGCGTCGAATACTGCCAGGGCTATTTCTTCTGCCGGCCTCTGCCCGCCGCCAGGGCCGAACGCTACATGATCGAACGGTCCCGAGTGACCGGGCTTGCGGTCAATCTGCGCCGCGCCGTGCCGCGCAGCCGCGGGGGTGCCGCGGAGTAGGCGGGCAACGTCGCGCCATGATCCGGTCGGGAGGGGAGCATGCTGAAGTCGATCGATCCGCTGTTGAACGCAGATCTGCTGTACATTCTGAGGGCGATGGGCCACGGGGACGACCTGGTGCTCTGCGACGCGAACTTTCCGGCCGAGACCGTCGCTCGGCATACGACGACCGGGAAGCTTGTCCGGTTGGACGGTATCGGCGTGCCGCGGGCGGCGCGGGCAATCCTTTCCGTGCTTCCGCTCGACAGCTTCGTCGAGCAGCCGGTCCTGCGGATGGAAGTGGTCGGCCATCCGGACGAAATCCCGCGCGTCCAGCAGGAGATGCAGGCCGAAATCGATCGGGCGGAGGGACGGCCCCTTTCCATGGGGTCGATCGAGCGCTTTGCCTTCTACGAACGGGCGAAGCAGGGATTTGCGGTGGTCGCCACCGGTGAGGAGCGCGGCTATGGCTGCTTCCTCCTGAAGAAAGGCGTCATCCTGGCGCCACCCTGACGATAGCGGCTGGCAAAGGCGACCGGGAAGAAGGGACGGACCGAATGGGCAGCGCTCGGATCGTCGTTCTAGGCACCTTCGTCGCGGATCTGTCGTTTCGCGGTGACCGCCTGCCCGTGATGGGCGAGACGGTGATGACCGATTATTTTCGGCTTGGACCGGGCGGGAAGGGGTCCAACCAGGCGATCGCGGCACGACGGGTCGGGGCCGAGGTGACCTTCATCTCCCGGCTCGGGCGGGACGCGTTCGGCGCCCTTGCGCGGGAGACCTACCGGCGCGAGGGGATATCCGACGCCTGGGTGTCCGAGGACGCGGACTCCTATACGGGCGCTGCGTTCATCTTCGTCGAGGCGGCAAGTCGCCAGAATACGATCGTCGTTGCGCCCGGTGCGGTTGCCGGTCTTTCCCCGGCTGACGTGGATCGGGCCGGAGAGGCGATCAGGGCGGCCCGGGTGCTGGCGACCAACCTCGAGGTGCCGGTCCCGGTGGCGCGGCGGGGGCTTGAACTGGCGCGGCAGGCGGGCGTCGCGACGATCCTCAATCCCGCCCCCGCCGTGCCGCTTCCGGAGGATATCTATCCGCTGGTCGATTTCCTGACCCCCAACGAGATCGAGGCCTCCGCGCTTTCCGGGCGGGAGGTGTGTACCCTGGACGACGCGGAAGCCGCGGCGGACAGCTTCCTGGCCCGCGGCGTGCGGGCGGTCGTCGTCACGCTGGGGGAGAAAGGGGCGCTGTTGAAGGACGCGGCCGGCGTCCAACACGTGCCCGCATTCCGGGCCGGGACGGTCGTCGATACGACGGGCGCGGGGGACGCCTTCAACGGCGGCTTCGCCGTGGCGCTGGCCGAGGGCCGCGACGTGCGCGCCGCGACGCGGTTCGGCTGCGCCGTTGCGGGGCTGTCGGTGACGCGGGAGGGCACCGCGCCGTCGATGCCGTCGCGGGACGAAGTGGACCGGCTGCTTTCGGGATGAGGCGGTCAGGCCGCGAGGCGTTCGCGGACCAGCTCGGGCAGAGCGGCCATCCCGTAGACCAGCTCGACCGCGCCCGCCGCCAGCAGCTTCATGTCCTGGCCGGGCAGGACGTGCGAACCGCCCAGGAAGCCGATCACCGTCATTCCCGCCGCTTTCGCGGCGGTGACGCCGGTCGGGCTGTCCTCGACCGCAAGGCAGTCGGCCGGCGCGACACCCAGCCGCTCGGCCGCGAGAAGATAGACGTCAGGGGCCGGCTTCGGCCGGGCTACGTGATCGGCGCTGCAGATCCGGCCCTCGAACATGCCGCGAATGCCGGCGCGGTCGAGCGACTGCAGAATCCGATAGAATTGGCTGTTGGAGGCGACGGCCTTCGGCAGATCGATCGATGCGAGCGCTCGGGCGACATCGGGAATGGGCTCGAGCTCCGCGACGAGGGCCTCGTCGACCGCCGTCTCGATCTGCTGGATGAAATCCTCGGGGAAGACGGCGCCGGTCTCGTCGGCCAGTTCGCGCAAGGAGTCCTCGGTCTTCTGGCCGGCGAAGCGATGCATGAACCGCTCGAACGACATCCCGCCGGGCACCCTGTCGCCGATCATGGTTGCGACGACCCGGCTGGCCACGATCTCGCTGTCGACCAGCACGCCGTCGCAATCGAAAACGATCGCCTTCAAAATTTCTGCTCCTGATGTCACGGGTGAAAGGCGGGATGCCGTCTGACTATGCCCATTCGACGGCTCTAGGCAAGGTATCGGATCGTTTGGCAATATAGATGCACATTGCCGTATAAAATCGACACGAAGGGTCCTTAAGTCGAGTCCATCATGACCTTGAAATAGTAACATAATGACCCTTCTCAAGGGCGGTCGACGGCATGACAGCCATCTCGTGAGGTGGGAGCCAACAGGGAGGCGGGAGGGTCCGTGCGCGATCCGATCAAATACGTCTTCATCTGGCCCGCGTTCCTGACCGTCCTGCTGGTCGGCCTTTTCCCGCTGATCTATTCGCTGACCGTCAGTTTCCAGAGCGTGCGGCTCGTCCCGCCGATGCCGCCCCGGTTCGTCGGGTTCGACAACTACGTAAGCCTCCTGGCCCAGCCCCGGTTCTGGGAGACGGTCCGGACTACCTCGCTGATCGTCCTTTGCTCGGTCGCGTGCCAGTATGTCATCGGCTTCGCGGTCGCGCTCGCGCTCCATGCCAGGGTTCCGGGCGAGAGGCTGTTCCGCGTCTCCTTCCTGCTGCCGATGCTGATGGCGCCGATCGCGGTCGCGCTGGTCTGGCGGATGTTGCTCCATTCCACCGTCGGGCCGATCAACCACGCCTTCACCGCCATCGGACTTCCGAACCTGCCCTTTCTCACCAGGGCGGACTGGGCCATCGCCTCGATCATCATCGTCGAGATCTGGCAGTGGACGCCGTTCGTCATCCTGCTGATGCTGGCCGGGCTTCAGACCTTGCAGGCGGATATCTACGAGGCCGCGGCCCTGGAGAATGCAAGCGCCTGGCGGCAGTTCTGGGGAATAACCTTCCCGATGCTGCTGCCGGTTTCCGCCGCGGTGGTCTTCGTCCGGATCATCGAAAGCTTCAAGATCATCGACACGGTGTTCGTGCTGACCGGAGGCGGGCCGGGAACGGCCACCGAGACGCTGACCCTGTTCGCCTATCAGGAGGGCTTCAAGAAGTTCAACCTGGGCTACACGTCGGCGCTGAGCTTCCTGTTCCTTTTGGTGATCATGGTCTTCGGCGTCATCTATCTGACGCTGATCCGGCCACAGATCGAAAAGCGGATCTAGGGGAGGGCGAACGCCATGAAGCGTGGAGCTGTCTTCCTTCTTTGTCTCGCCTGGCTGTTCGTCACGCTTTTCCCGATCTACTGGGCGCTGGTCACCTCGTTCAAGCCGCCGCCGGCGGTCAACGGCGGTCCGACATATCTGCCCTGGATCGACTTCCAGCCGACGTTGCAGGCCTGGATCGATGCCTTTTCCGGCATCCGCGGCGACTTCGTCCGGCCCTTCGTCAATTCGACCCTGATCGGCCTCAGCGCGACCGTCCTTGCCGTCGCCTTCGGATCCATGGCGGCCTACGCCCTGGTCCGTTACACCTTCCGGGTGAGGCTGCTGGCCGGCGTCCTCTTCGCGCTGCTCGGCATCGGCGGCTTCCTCCTGTTCCGCGATCTGGGGCTAAGCCGCGCGGATAGCCTGGGCGCCGCCTTCGTGCTGGCGCTGGCTGCGTCGATCCTGGCGAACCGGCTGCCTCTGCCCGGGCCAGTGCTGGGCAACAACGACGTCGTGTTCTGGTTTCTCTCCCAGCGCATGTTCCCCCCCATCGTCACCGCGTTCGCCCTCTATCTCCTCTATTCGGAGATCGGCCGGGAAGGCGTGAAGGCGCTCGATACCTTTTGGGGGATGACCTTCTGCTACACGGCCTTCTCGCTGCCGATCGTGGTCTGGCTGATGCGCGACTTCTTCCAGGCGCTGCCGGTCGAGATCGAGGAGGCCGCCCTGGTCGACGACGTGCCGCGAATCCGGATTTTCCTGGAAATCGTGGTCCCCATGGCGCGGCCCGGGATCGTGGCGACCGCCATGATCACCCTCGGCTTCGTCTGGAACGAATTCCTGTTCGCGCTGCTGCTCACGACCTCCGACTGGCAGACGCTGCCGATCTTCCTGTCCGGCCAGAATTCCTACCGGGGTGACGAATGGTGGGCGATCTCCGCCGCGGCGATGATCGCCATTGCCCCGATGATGGTGATGGCCGTTCTGCTGGCCAGGCTTATGCGATCGGGCCTGGTGTTGGGAGGCATCCGATGATCGCTCCGTAGAACGTCGACGGGGAGGAAAGCGATGAGGAACGTTGTGCTAGTATCGGCCGCGGCGGGCGTCATCGCCCTGTCGCCGGGCGGTCCCGCCCTGGCCCAATGCGATCCGGACTATTCCGGCGTGACGCTTAAGGCCGGGGCGCAGACCGGCCCCTTCATCGCCAGCGCGGTCCAGGCCGCGGGGCAGGGCTGGGCGGCGAAGACCTGCGGCAGGGTCGAGGTGATCGAGTTTCCGTTCGGCGAACTCTACCCGAAATATCTGAGCGCCATGGTCGCGGGCGAGGCGGCCTTCGACGTCATCACCTTCGCTCCGGCCTGGACGCCGGACTTCGCCCCCTATCTTGCCGAGATGCCGGCCTCCATCCGCGAAACCGAGGCGTGGACCGATATTGCGGAGGTCTACCGCGACCGGCTGATGGTGTGGGACGGGAAGCACATGTCCCAGACCATCGACGGGGACCTCCATACCCTCAGCTATCGGCGGGACCTGTTCGAGGACCCCGAGGAGCAGCGCGCCTTCCGTGAGCGGTACGGCTACGACCTCGCTCCGCCGGTCACGTGGGAGCAGTACTACGACATCGCCGAGTTCTTCACCCGTCCCGACCAGGGATTGTGGGGAACGGCCGAGGCGTTCCGGCGCGGCGGACAGCAGTTCTGGTTCTTCTTCACGCACGCCGCCAGCTATACCAACCATCCCGATCATCCCGGCTCAATGTTTTTCGATCCCGAGACGATGGAGGCCCAGGTGAACAATCCGGGCTGGGTGAGGGCGCTGGAGGACTACATCAGGTCGGTTTCTTTCGCGCCGCCCGGCGCGCTGAACTACACCTCCGGCGACATCCGGACCGTCTTTGCCGGCGGACAAGTGGCGATGAATTTCGACTGGGGCGACACCGGGGTGATCGCGGCCGATCCCAAGCAGAGCAGGGTGAGCGGCCATGTCGGTTCGGCCATGACGCCCGGGTCGATCGAGATCTGGAACTACAAGACCGGGCAGTGGGACCGTTTCGATGAACCGGTCCACTCTCCCTTCATGGCGTTCGGCGGCTGGCAGGCGGCCGTGCCTTCGGCCAGCCACAATATCGAGGCGGCCTGGAACTTCATCGAGTTCCTGTCCAATCCGGAAAACAGCGCGAAGGCGACGGTAACGGGCGGATCGGGCGTCAATCCGTACCGGATCAGCCATTTCGAGAACATGGAACCCTGGCTTTCCATCTTCTCGGAAGGCGAGGCCGAAATGTATTTGGCTGCGCAGCGCCAAAGCCTGGAGGCGCCCAACGTCGCCCTGGACATGCGCCTTCCGGGCTACTTCTCCTATACCGAGGTTCTGGAGATCGAGCTGTCGAAGGCCCTGGCCGGCGACGTGAGCCCCCAGGACGCCCTCGATGCGATCGCGGCCGAGTGGAACCGCCTGACGGACGATTTCGGGCGCGATGCCCAGCTCGCCGCCTACCGGTCCTCGATGGGGCTTCCGCCGCTGTGAGAAGGACCTGGCCGCTTCCGGCCCGCGCCCCCGCGGCCGGAAGCGGGACCGGCATCCTCGATCGACGAACGGACCGCGCATGGCCCGCGTGAGCTTGAAAGGCGTCGTGAAGAGATACGGCGCCGCGACAGTCATTCCCCGGCTGGATCTGGACATCGAGGATCGGGAGTTCGTCGTCCTGGTCGGGCCCTCGGGCTGCGGCAAGACAACGACGCTTCGGATGATCGCCGGGCTGGAACCGGTTTCGGAAGGCACGATCCGTATCGGCGATCGCGACGTGACCGACCTTCGGCCCGGGCTGCGCAACTGCTCGATGGTCTTCCAGAGCTACGCCCTTTATCCGCATATGACCGTCCGCGACAATATCGGCTACGGCATGCGCGTCCGGGGCGAATCCCGGGCGCGGATCGAGTCCAAGATCGCCGAGGCGGCCCGGATCCTGGGCCTGGAGCCTTACCTCGACCGCCGCCCGAAGCACCTGTCCGGAGGGCAGCGCCAGCGGGTCGCGATCGGCCGGGCCATCGTCCGCAACCCGGACGTCTTCCTGTTCGACGAGCCCCTTTCCAATCTGGATGCGAAGCTGCGCATCGAGATGCGGACGGAGATCAAGAACCTGCACCGGCGCCTGGAGAGCACGGTGGTCTACGTCACCCACGACCAGGTGGAGGCGATGACGCTGGCGGACCGGGTCGTGGTCATGAACAGCGGGGTGATCGAACAGATCGCCGATCCGATCACCCTCTACGAAAAGCCGGCGAACATGTTCGTGGCCGCCTTCATCGGTGCGCCCAGCATGAACTTCCTGGCCGTCAGGCTGACGGGCGACGCCGTCGAACTGGCGGACGGCACGCGCCTGCCGGTGCCGCAAGAGCGCGCGGCGGCCCTGGCCGGTTTCAATGGCCGTTCCGTCATGCTGGGACTGAGGCCCGAGCACATGGCCGGCGGCGAAAAGGGGCCGGCGGTGGTGACCCTGGTGCCGCGGACGATCGAGCCCCTCGGGCCCCACACCCTGGTGATCGGGGAACTGGCCGGGACGCGCATCACCGCCCAGGTCGACGCCCGTTTCCCTTGCCGGCCGGACGAGCCGACCCGGATCACCTTCGACATGAACCAAATGCATGTCTTCGACCGCGAGACCGGTAAGACGCTGTGACAAGGAACCGCAACCGCGCATCGACAGCCTGGGAAAGGGCGATGAGATGAGGATCGACAGCCATGTGCATTTCTGGCGGATCGAGCGGGGCGACTATCACTGGATGACGCCCGACCTTGCCACGATCCGGCGGGATTTCGGCGCGGCGGATCTCCGCCCGCTCATCGAACGGGCGGGGATCGACGGGGTGGTCCTGGTCCAGGCGGCCGCAACCGTCGCGGAGACGCGATTCCTTCTGGAACAGGCGGCGGCCTGTCGCTTTGCCCTAGGTGTCGTCGGCTGGGTCGACATGGAGGCCGCAGACGTGCACCGGGTTCTGGAGAGTTTGCGCGCGGACGCGCATTTCAAGGGCATCCGCCCGATGATCCACGACATCCCCCGGGAGCACTGGATGCTCGACGACGCGTTGCGGCCGGCGTTCCGCGCCGTCGTCGATTTCGACCTCTCGTTCGACTGCCTAGTGCGGCCCGCTCATTTGCCGGTGCTCCTGAAGCTCCTGGAACGGGAACCGGACCTCCGGGCCGTCATCTGTCATGGCGCCAAGCCCGATATCCGGTCCGGCGCCTTCGACCGTTGGGCCGCCGACATGGAGCGCATCGCCGACCGGACGCAGGCCTTCTGCAAGCTTTCGGGGCTGATCACGGAAGCCGGCGCCGGCTGGTCGGTCGACTCCTTGCGGCCCTATGTCGACCATCTGCTCCGCATCTTCGGGCCCGGCCGCCTCATCTGGGGCAGCGACTGGCCGGTCCTGACGATGACGGCCGGGTACGACGAATGGGTCGCGGTTACGGACAGTCTTCTCTCTGGCCTGTCCGCGGATGACCGGGCGAAGATCCTGGGGGACAACGCCCGGAAGGTCTACCGCCTGTGAGGGCGAGGGTTCAGGGCAGAAGCCCGCCCAGCGCTTCGAAAAGCGATTCCCGCTCCATCCCCGAAAGCGGGCGGAGCGGCGGGCGCAGGCGCGACCACGCATCCTCCCCGGTGCGGCGGGCGAGTTCCTCCTTGATCGCCGCGATCTGCGGCCGCTCCTGCATCAGCGCCCGCAAGGCGGTGAGCCGGGAGTGGGCCTCCTCCACCTCGGCGGTCACCGCCGGGTCGTCGAACCGGCGATGGATCGTGACCACATCCGAGGGGACGAGGTTGGAGATCGCGGTAATGGCGCCAGCGCCCCCGGCCTTCATCAGCGGGAGCAGGAGCGGATCGGCGCCGGCGAAGACCGAGAATCCGGGAAAGCGTGTGGCGAGATCCAGGATATGCTGGGGCTGGCCGCTGCTGTCCTTGATGCCGACCACCGTCTCCGCATGGCGGGCCAGCAGCCGTTCGATCAGCTCGAAGGGGATCGGCACGTGGGCGACCGGAGGAATGTGGTAGAGGAGGATCCGCAGCCGCGGATCGCCGACCCGGTCGATCACGGCCTGGTAGGAGGCCTCGAGCCCTTCGACCGTGACATCCTTGTAGTAGAAGGGCGGCAGCATCAGCACGGCCGCCACGCCGAGGCCGACCGCATGCCGTGTCAGCGCCACCGTGTCGGTCAGGGCCGCGCATCCGGTCCCGGGGACGAGACGGGAAGCCGGGATGCCGGCATCGACCAGACCTTCCAGAAGGGCCATGCGTTCCTGAACCGAGAAGGAATTGGCCTCGCCCGTGGTGCCCAGGACGCTGATCCCGTCACAGCCAGCTTCGATCAGCCCTCGGCAGTGCGCCGCGAGGATGGCGGGGTCCGGCGTCAGATCCGGAGTGAGCGGGGTCGGGGCAGCAGGGTAGACGCCGCGGATACGAAGCTGGGCCATCGCGTAACCTTTCTTCGGAGCCGGTCGCCGTCCGGCACCGGTCACCTTAGTACGATTCCCCCGGCGATTGAACGGCCGCAGCCCCAAGTCTAGAGTCTCGGTCGAGAGAGCAGCGATCGGCAATCGACGCGGGCCAGGGGTCCCGAATGCGAACCGGGATGAGCATCGCCGGTTTCGGCCCCGCTGCAAGCAAGTCAACCGGAAGAAGGAACCTGCCGCCGTGACCGGAACCCGTGAAGCCGAGACCGCAGGTCTCGATCTGATGGACCCGCCGGGCCTGCGACTTTTCCTCGATACCGCCGATCCGGCGGTCTGGGCGGATTTGCTGCCGCTCGGCATCTTCTATGGAGTCACCACGAATCCGACGCTGCTGCAGCGCGTCGGCACGCCCTGCACCGTCGTCGCGCTCCGCGATCTCGCCGCCCGCGCGGTCGACCTCGGTGCCGTCGAAGTGCATCTACAGGCATGGGGTGCGGAAACGCCCGCGCTTCTGGATGTCGGGCGGGAACTGGCGGCGATCGAGCCCGGCGTCGTGGTGAAGGTGCCGATCACCCGGCCCGGCGTCGCGGCCGCACGGGAACTTCTGGACGAGGGGGCGCGAGTGACCCTGACCGGGGTCTATGCGGTGCACCAGGCACTGATCGCTGCAGGTCTCGGTGCGGACTATGCGGCCCCCTATCTCGGCCGGATGAACGATGCCGGGCGATCCGGGCATGACGACATCGCCGCCATGCAGGAGATCCTCGACCGCCTGGGCGCCGGAACGCGGCTCCTGGTCGCCTCGGTGCGCAGCCTCGACGATCTGGTACACCTGGCCCGGCGCGGCATCGACACCTTCACCGTGTCGCCGACGGTGGCGGAAGAGCTGCTCCACGAGCCCCTGACCGCCCAGGCGGTCGACGCGTTCGAGGCAGCGGCCCGGCAAGGGGGAGGGGTGCGG
>JAJUFW010000628.1 GCA_029263555.1 Alphaproteobacteria bacterium | reverse complement strand
CGCCCGGATAGACGAGAGTCACGGTGCGGACCCGGGCGGTCTGCTCGTCACGGAACTCGACGTGGGAGTTCATGGTGACGACGTTCGGGGAGATCGCGGCGCTTTCGACCACGCGCGCGCGCTCCAGCTCGTCCGCCAGGAACTCGCCCACCTCCGGCAGGCGGTCGACGGCGCCGGCGGCAAGCTGCGACAGCCGCTCGTGATCCGGGCGGGTCAGCACGATGGGTGGGGGAAGTCCGGTCATGCTCATGATCCTAATAGTCTCCTTAGTTTGAGGCAGTTGCGGGTGGTGACGGGACCGGGGCCCGGACCCGTCAGGAGGCGTCCGGAATCCCGGACGCTAGTCGCGCCTGGGGCCGTGCGTTTCAGGCTGGAAGACGATCCTTTCCACACGGATGTGGACCGGCCTGCCGTCCAGGTCGACGAAGGGCATGGCGCTCCCGGCCCGGATCCCGAGAAGGGCGGCCCCGACGGGGTTGACGACCGACACGCATTGGCCGGACGGCTCGTAGCGTTCGGGATAGACCAGAATGCGGGTTTCCGAGGACCGTTCTCCGTCCAAGCGGAAGGTCACGCGCGATCCGGGCGTGACGACATCGGGCGGCAGGTCCTCGGGACGGCAGACGATCGCCCGCTCCAGCTCGGAGACAAGGAACCGGGCGACTGGGTGGCCGGACGGCAGCCCGATCCGGGCCAGTTGATCCAGGCGGCCGTAATGCCGGGTGCTGATATAGACGGGCGGCAGGTCCGTGACGGGCAAGGGATGGACGCGCATGAGGGCTCCAGGCGGTCGGCAGGCAGGGCGGAAATGTGAACGGGAAGGCCAGGAAAGTTCTTGAAGCCGGTCCCCGGACCGGGACACGCAGGCTCAGCTCGCGCCGCGCCGGTCCGGGGCGATGCCGCCTGCTTGGAGGCTGCCTGCGTGGAGCAGGAATCTGACGTAGGTCGGAAGCGTCCGCATGATTCTGCTAGGATATCAGGCGGGCGGAAAGATGCAAACCGATGGCTCTCCGGTCCGCCGTAGTGATGCCCTTTCCGGGACGCACGATCCCGCTGGACTACCCCGATATGGGGTGCTTGACACGGATCGCAACCGACTTCGATTATGCGGCGCCTTGCCGGGCCCGGGGCCCGGCGATGAGTTCACGTAGATGGACGGGGAGAGCTTTGATGAAGAAGACGCTTCTGGCCGCCGTGGCTGCGGTGGCGTTGGTGTGGAGCGCGGGTCCGGCTGCCGACGCGGCGACGCCCGACGACACCCTTGTGATGGCGGCGCAGATCGACGACATCATCAGCCTTGACCCGGCGGAGATCTTCGAGTTCTCCGGTGCGGAATACGGGGCTCAGGTCTACGACCGGCTGGTTACCTATGACGTCAACAACGTCAGCGACATCCAGCCCATGGTCGCGGAAAGCTGGGAGGTCTCCGACGACGGCAAGACCTTCACCTTCCGGATCCGCGAGGGCATCACTTTTCATTCCGGCAATCCGCTGACCGCGCACGATGCGGCGTACTCCCTGCAGCGGGCGGTGAAGCTGGATCTGTCGCCGGCCTTCATCCTGACCCAGTTCGGGTTCACCAAGGACAATGTCGATCAGATGATCACGGCGCCGGACGACCGGACGCTGGTCCTCCAGATCGACCAGCCCTACGCGCCCACTTTCGTGCTGTACTGCCTGACCGCGGGCGTGGCCAGCATCGTCGATTCCAAGCTGCTGCAGGAGCATGAGGTCGACGGCGACATGGGGCATGCCTGGCTCAAGAACAACTCCGCCGGTTCGGGCCCGTTCATGCTGCAGCAGTGGCGCCCCAGCGAGGCCCTGTCCTACACCGCCTTCAAGGACTACTGGCGGGGCGCGACCGGGCTCGACCGCGACTTCGACAGTCACGTTCCCGAAGCCGCCACGCAGCGGGTGCTGCTGGAGCTGGGCGACGTCGACGTCGCCCGGGATCTCCTGGCCGACCAGCTCAACGAGCTGAGGAACGTCGACGGCATCGTCATCGACGAAGCGCCGAAGGGCACCCTACGGTATCTCGGACTCCACGTTCAGCGCGTGCCGTTCCAGAACGAGAAGGATCGGCAGGGGCTGAAGTACCTCGGGGACTACGATGTCATGGTTAAACCTATCCTGGCCGGGCAGTTCAAGG
>JAJUFW010000559.1 GCA_029263555.1 Alphaproteobacteria bacterium | reverse complement strand
CGGCCACCGCCCACGCCGCCGGCGAACGCTGAGCCCAGCAGCAGGAAGAAGGCGGGCACCAGCAGCCAGAAGCTGATGTTGTTGAGGCGCGGGAAGGCCATGTCCGGCGCGCCGATCATCAGCTGCACGAACCAGTTGCCGAAGCCGCCGATGACCGCCGGCATGACCACGAAGAACACCATGATCATGCCGTGGGCCGTGATGATCACGTTCCACATCTGACCGTCGGCAAGCCACTGCATGCCGGGGTCCTGCAGCTCAAGGCGCATCACCAGCGAGAACAGGCCGCCGATCAACCCCGTGATCACGGAGAAGATCAGGTAGAGGGTGCCGATGTCCTTGTGGTTGGTCGAGAACAGCCAGCGCTGTACGAAGCCCGGCTTGTGGTCGTGGTTATGGTCGGCGTGCGCCGCCCCGTGAGCAGCCATGATCGCTATCCTCTTGGCTTCTTTAGGCTTACTGCTGGACCGCGTTCTGGGCGACCTGGCGCTTGGCCATGGCCTCCTCCCAGGTCATCGTCAGCAGGCGGGGAGGGTTCTCGGTGTCCGAGCCGTCGGTATGCTGAAGCACCCATTCGTCGAAAGCCTCACGGCTGACCGCGCGGACCTCGATCGGCATGAAACCGTGACCGGTGCCGCAAATCTCGGAGCACTGGCCGTAATAGGTGCCCTCCTCCTCGATCCGGACCCAGGTCTCGTTGATCCGCCCCGGCACGGCGTCCATCTTCACGCCGAAGGACGGAACCGCCCAGCTGTGGATGACGTCGCCGGCGGTCGTCAGGATCTGGATGTCGGTATCCACGGGCAGAACCACGACATTGTCCGTCGACAGCAGCCGGACTTGGCCTTCCTGCAGTTCCTCGTCCGGAACCATGTAGGCCGCGAATTCGGAGACCTGCTGGTCCGGATATTCATAGCCCCAGTACCACTGATAGCCGTGGACCTTCAGCGTCATCTCGGGGTTCTCGGCCCGGTCCAGGAAGTAGAGAAGCCGGAAGGACGGGACCGCGATGATCAGGAGGATCAGGACCGGGACGACCGTCCAGATCACCTCGATCACGGTATTGTGAGAGGTCTTGGACGGCACCGGGTTGCGCTTGGCATTGAAGCGCACGACCACATAGCCGATGAGCGCCAGCACGAAGACGGTGATCCCGGTGATGATGACCATCAGCAGGTCGTGGAATTCATGCATCTGATGCTTGACCGGCGTCGCGCCGGCCTGCAACCCGAGCTGCCAGGGAAGGGGCTGACCCGGAACCGACTGGTCCGCCGCGAATGCGGCGCCGGCGATTCCCAGCAGCATGACAAGGATGGTTGCGGCGAGTCGGTAAGGTCGCATCCCTCAACACTCTTTTTCATTCAAGCCGAGGCAGATCGGCCATGCCCGAACCCAGGCACTGGATATGCGCGGGCGTATGTTCCGGCTGCGCGCGGGGTTATACAGGCCAGCCCACGGCTGGAGAAGCCTTTTTGCGCATCCCAGCACCGCGCCGATCGACCCGGGTCCGAGCTGCAGGCTCGAAACTACATGATCGGGATGGGCTTTCCCAGGCGGCGGAACGCCACAGGAGAGACACAAATCGTCGCATCCGCGGGAAGGGTGCGCGGCGGGCCTTCGGGCCTGCCGGCCCTTGTTAGCGCTGCGCGAGATGACCACTATTGGACAACGCCCCCCTGCACGGCCCCCATCCCAAGGAACAGCTTCATGACGGCGCTCTCCCTAACCGACGACCTCTTCTTCGAACGTGCCGGCCTGGATCGCGCACGAGTCGACCGGATGGTCGAGGACAGCCTCGCCGGCGCCGACGACGGCGAGCTGTTTCTCGAATACCGCCAATCGGAAAGCCTTACCTGGGACGACGGCAAGGTCAGAAGCGCCAGCTTCGACACGGCCCAGGGCTTCGGCCTGCGGGTGATCGCCGGCGAGTCGGCCGGCTACGCCCACTCCTCGGAGTTGAGCGAGGATGCGATTCGCCGGGCCGGCGAAACCGTGAGCGCGGTCCGCCACGGTCATTCCGGCACCCTGGCGGCCCCGCCGCGCGGCACGAACGCGCGTCTCTATACCGACGCCAACCCCCTGTCCCAGGTCGGCTTCGATGCGAAGATCCGGCTGCTTCAGGAGATCGACGCCTATGCGCGGTCCCGCGATCCGCGCGTCCGCCAAGTCATGGCCTCGATCGGTGGCGAGTGGCAGGCGGTCCGGATCGTCCGGGGCGACGGACGGCACGTGGCCGACATCCGGCCGCTGGTGCGGCTCAACGTCTCCGTGGTCGTCGGCGACGGCGACCGCATGGAGTCGGGCAGCCACGGCATGGGCGGGCGCACCGGCTACGACCTCTATCTCGATCCCGTGACCTGGAAGGGCGCCGTCGACGAGGCGCTGCGCCAGGCCCTGGTCAAGCTGGACGCCATCGAGGCGCCGGCCGGCGAGATGACGGTGGTCCTGGGTCCGGGCTGGCCCGGCATCCTGCTCCATGAGGCGATCGGCCATGGGCTCGAGGGGGACTTCAACCGCAAGAAGACGTCGGCCT
>JAJUFW010000064.1 GCA_029263555.1 Alphaproteobacteria bacterium | reverse complement strand
GGTCGCGGCGGGCTTGCGCGTTCTGGGCTCCGGCGAGCCGGCCATCGGGGCCCATGGGAAGCCGGTGGTCTTCCTGCATCCGAAGGACGTATTCGGCACCCTAGTCGAATTGGAGCAGATCTGACGATGGGACTGGTTTCGGGCATTGTCGTCTATGTGATCACCTGGTGGATCGTGCTGTTCACGGTGCTGCCCTGGGGAGTGACGCCGCAGGAAGAGGTCGCTCCTGGGCATGAGGCGGGTGCTCCCGCCCAGCCGAAGCTGCTGATCAAGTTCGCGGTGACGACGGTGATCGCGACGGTGCTGTGGCTGATCATCTATCTGCTCGTCGACGCGAACATCTTTTCGTTCCGGGACTGGGCGGCACGGATGGATCACTGACCGCTTCCGCCATGTGCCGCTTGCCCGGCCGGCGCACTGGCGGCACCATCCGCTCGGGGATCGAAAGCGCAACGGCAGGGAGCCATGGCCGGGACCACCTATTGCGAAGCTGCACACGGGCATCCGCTTCACGCCCGGTATCACGACACCGAATACGGGTTTCCGAACCGGGAGGACGAAGTCCTGTTCGAGCGCCTGGTGCTGGAAATCAACCAGGCGGGGCTGTCGTGGCTCACGGTTCTGAAGAAGCGCGAGGCGTTCCGCCTGGCTTTCGAGGGATATGATATCGACCGCATCGCCGCCTATGACGATGCCGATCGCCGGCGGCTCCTGGAGGACCAGGGCATCATCCGCAACCGCCTGAAGATCGATGCGGTTATCCACAATGCCGGCGTCGTCCGGCAGCTCCGCCGGGAGTACGGCAGCTTCGCCGCCTGGTTGGACGCCCATCACCCCTTGTCGAAGGTGGACTGGGTCAGGCTTTTCCGGAAGACCTTCCGCTTCACCGGCGGCGAGATCGTCGGGGAGTTCCTGATGAGCCTCGGCTATCTGCCGGGGGCACATCATCCCGGCTGCCCGGTGTTCCAGGTCGTCGACGCCCTCGACCCGCCTTGGAGGCGGGTCGGCGCTGACCATGTCCCGGACGCAAAAAAGGCAAGCCGCTGAACGGCTTGCCTTTTGCTGTTTGTCTCGGATCTTATCCCGGGTGGGGAGGGCGGACGAACCGCCCTCCGCGGGATGTCAGCCGAGCCACCAGAACTTGACGGCGAACAGGACCGCAAGCACCAGGACCACCGGGCTCACATCCCGGACCCGGCCGCTCAGGAGCTTGATGGCCGCATAGGCGATGAAGCCGAAGGCGATGCCGTGGGCGATCGAATAGGTCAGCGGCATGGCCAGCGCGGTGATCAGGCCGGGGGCATACTCGGTCACGTCCTCCCAGTCGATTTCCGAAAGGCCGCGCGCCATCAGCGTCGCGACGAAAACCAGCGCCGGTGCGGTCGCATAGCCCGGGATGCTGGCCGCGAGCGGCGAGAAGAAGAGGGCGAGCAGGAACAGTACGGCGACGACCACCGCGGTCAGCCCGGTGCGGCCCCCGGCGTTCGTCCCCGCGGCGCTCTCGACATAGCTCGTAACCGTGGAGGTGCCGGCGACCGCGCCGGCGACCGTAGCCGCGGAATCGGCGAGGAGCGCCTTCCCGAGGCGGGGCAACCGGCCGTCCTTGTCGAGGAGTCCCGCCCGGTGGGCAACGCCGATAAGGGTCCCCGCCGTATCGAAGAGGTCGACGAAGAAGAAGGTGAAGACGATCGAGATCAGGCCCACCTCGAGCGCGCCGGCGATATCGAGCTGGAGCAGAGTCGGCGACGGATCCGGCGGCAGGGAGACGATGCCACCGAACTCCGACACCCCGAGCACCATGCCGATCACGGAGACCGCCAGGATGACGATGATGAGCGCACCATGCACCCGAAGGGCGGTGAGTGCGGCCATGGCGATGAAGCCGAGGGCGGCGAGGATCGCCGGAGCCTGGGTCAGGTCGCCGAGCGTGACCAGGGTCGCCGGATTGCCGACGATGATCCCGGCCTTCTGCAGCCCGATGATGCCGAGGAAGAGGCCGATGCCTGCGGAGACCGAGAGCTTTAGTGTTCTTGGGATCGCGTTGATGATCGCTTCCCGGACCGGCAGGATGCTCAGGATGATGAAGAGAACGCCGGACAGGAACACGGCGCCGAGCGCGACCTGCCACGTGTAGCCCAGGCCAAGCACCACGCCGTAGGTGAAATAGGCGTTGAGCCCCATGCCGGGGGCAAGGGCAATCGGATAGTTGGCGTAAAGGCCCATGATCGCGGTGCCGATCGCCGCCGCGATGCAGGTGGCAACGAAGACTGCACCTTGGTCCATCCCCGATTCAGCCAGGATCGCGGGATTGACGAAGATGATGTAGGCCATCGTCAGGAAGGTCGTCAGACCCGCGATGACCTCGGTTCGCACGGTCGTCTCGTGCTCCCGAAGCTTGAAATAGTTTTCCAACATTGGCTCCATACCCCCTAGAGAAGTGCCCCCTAAGATGCCGTGAGATATCACTGCAATGTCCGCTCGGTAAAACTGATAATTGCGCTCCGCAACGCTGGCCTGCCGTGCGGCTGCCGAATTGCCGGGTCGTCTTGTGGCCCCCCTGGATGGAAGAGAAGACATGAAGCGCCTTTTGCCTGCAGCGGTCGGTCTTTCGCTCCTGTGCGGAGCGGCTCGAAGCGACCCGCTGATCGTCGAGACCGGTCCGCTCGTCGTCTCTGTCACGGAAGGCGATTGTGTCCGACTCGTTCCCCATCGGCCCGCAGCCGACGTGGAATTCCGTCCGGGATTCGATGTGGCCGGACGGCCGGTGGTGCCGGCGGACCTTCCGGGAAGTACTGGAATCACCCTTCCCGAAGTCTTCGCAATCCCGATCGAGGTGCCGCTGACGGGGCGCTACCCGCGATCGGGCCGGGCCGGACCTGTCCACGGGACGGTCGAGGCGGGCGTGCTGACGCTCGAAGGGGACCGGCTGCTGTTCAACGGACAGCCCCTGACCGCGGCCGATGAGAGTGCGCTGATGCGGGCCTGCCGTGATGTCCGCAGGTGATGCCCGAGGGACGGCGCCGACACGAAAAAGAAGCCGGCTGGCGGGGGCGGCCAACCGGCTTCCGAGCCCAGTCGCGGAGCTCTATCGGAGGCTGAAGGTCTTGAGGGCCGGTGCCTGGGGTGAAGCTGTTCCGACCCGTTGGAAACCTTCATCCGAAATATAAGGTAATGCCAGTTGATCAGATCTGACAGGGGTTTAACGTGGCATTTTTGCGGCGACGCGTCACATCTCGCCGCGAACTTCATGAACCATATCGGAAAGACGTCGGAAGTCCTTGATTAGCAGGGATTCTTGCCGTCTTTCCACCAAGCCGGAACGGGTCAGGTCGCTGAACACGCGGGCGACCGTCTCGCGTGTGGTGCTGACCCGGGCGGCGATGTCACCGTGAAGCGGAATGGGCGAGATGACGGCCGTGTTGTCGGGTTTCAGGCCCGGTCGGGCGAGCCTGAGGATTTCTGCGTGAACGCGGTTGTTCGCACCGATCGTGCTCAGATCCATGATCCGCTCGGTTGCCCGTCGCAGCGCCCCTGCGAGGCTGCGCATGACGGTAAGCGCGACGGCGGGATTGCGCGTCGCAAGGTCGAGGAAGGCCTGTTGCGGCACGACGAGAACCAGCGTGTCTACGAGCGCGATCACATTTGCCGAACGCGGCTGGTTGTCGATCGCGGCCAACTCGCCGAAGCAGCGGCCTTCGCCGATGTCGTCGAAGCTGATTTCCCTGCCGGAAAGAGAGTAGATGACGACCCGGACGCATCCTTCGATCACGAAGAACACATCGCGTCCCTCGTCGTCCCGATCGATGATCTGGTCCTGCGGCGCGAAGCGGCGCCAGCGGCCCTTCGCCAGAAGCGCGGCCTTCTCCTCGGCCGGAAGCGAGCGCAGCACCGGCACCCGGTCTACCATGCTCTGCGCATCGATCGTGGCGGACATTGGCTGAACCTCACTGATATCGCGACCACCTGACTCCGCGAAGGCGCTGCGGGCAAGCGTCCATCGACACTGCCGAGACACTGATTGCACGGTCATCCGGGATATATCATTTTTATCGATCATGGGGGCGTTTCCGGAGAGGGTGCCGTGTCCAGGCGCAATTCGGGTGCACAAGAGAACGATCAGGCTCAGCGCCCGCTCAAGGCGGCTGCCAAGCTGACGCTGGGGGCGCGGCTTCGGGCGTATTTCCTTGCCGGGATCCTGGTCACGGCGCCGGTCGGCATCACGCTTTATCTCGCGTGGCTGTTCGTCACCTTCATCGACGACTGGGTGAACGCTCTCCTGCCGGCGCGGTTCAATCCCGAAACCTACCTGCCATTCAGCGTCCCGGGATTGGGCGTCGTCATCATCGTGGTTGCCCTGGTCCTGATCGGCGCCGTGACCGCGGGGTTCGTTGGGCGCCTGATCGTCCGCACCTATGAAAGCGTGCTGGCCAGGATTCCGGCGGTCCGCAGCGTCTATGCCGCCGTCAAGCAGATTTTCGAAACTGTTCTGGCGAATCAGAGCAACGCCTTCCGGGAAGTCGTCCTGGTCGAATATCCGCGCCGGGGCATCTGGGCGATCGGCTTCATAACCGGCACGACCGAAGGGGAGGTTCAGAACCTTACCGAGGACGAGGTGGTCAACGTCTTTCTGCCCACGACGCCCAACCCGACCTCCGGCTTCCTGCTGTTCGTGCCGCGCCGGGATCTGACCGTCCTTCAGATGTCGGTTGAGGACGGGATCAAGATGGTGGTTTCCGGCGGGATCGTCACACCGGCGGACCGCCGCCCGCCGGAGGAGCGGGCGCGGCCGCTAATACCCGCGAGGGCCGGGCAGGGGGCCGGCAAGCTGGCGGAGGACGCGATGTACGAGGACCGGCAGCGCGTCGGCGGCACCGGCCGCTAGCGGTACGAGCCGGCCGCCTAT
This sequence comes from Alphaproteobacteria bacterium, assembly GCA_029263555.1. Classification (GTDB taxonomy): domain Bacteria; phylum Pseudomonadota; class Alphaproteobacteria; order DSM-16000; family Inquilinaceae; genus JAJUFW01. Next base: position 4,959 of record JAJUFW010000064.1, on the reverse strand, counting down.
CCGGATCGCAGATAGCGGACGGCGGTATCGCGCTCGAAGAGATAGAGCAAGATGCGGAGCGCCCGGCCGCGCTCCGTCGCCAACTCGGGGTCGGAATCGAGCACCAGCCGGGCATCGTCCCGCGCGACCGCCAGCAACTCGCCATGTTCGGAAAGGTCGGCCAGCCGGAAGGTGGGCAGGCCGCTCTGCCGCGTGCCCAGCACCTCGCCTGCGCCGCGCAGCCGAAGGTCCTCTTCCGCGATCACGAAGCCGTCATCGGTTTCGCGGATGGTCTTCAATCGGGCCTTCGCCGTTTCCCCCAGCGGCGGGCTATAGAGGAGGAGGCAGGTCGAGGCGGCGTCGCCCCGGCCGATCCGTCCACGAAGCTGATGGAGCTGGGCAAGGCCGAAGCGCTCGGCATGCTCGATCACCATGACGGTCGCGGCGGGGACGTTGACGCCGACCTCGATCACCGTCGTCGCCACCAGTATGTCGACCCCGCCATCGGCGAATGCCTCCATGACGGCGTCCTTTTCCGCCGTCTTCAGCTTGCCGTGGACCAGTCCGACCCGTTCGCCGAAGCGCTTCCGAAGAACATTGTAGCGTTCCGTCGCCGCTGCGAGATCGACCGACTCGGATTCCTCCACCAGCGGGCATACCCAGTAGATCTTGGCGCCGTCGCGCAGCCTTCGCTCGACCGCGTCGATCACCTCCGAAAGGCGGTCGGCCGAAACGGCGCGGGTGTCCACGGGCTTGCGGCCCGGCGGCTTGTCCGTAAGGCGGCTTGCGTCCATGTCGCCATAGGCCATCAGCTGCAGCGTCCGGGGGATCGGCGTCGCCGTCATGACCAGCACGTCGACGGCCCGCCCCTTGGCCGTGAGCTGCAGGCGCTGGTGGACGCCGAAGCGGTGCTGCTCGTCGATGACGGCCATGGCGAGATCCTTGAAGACGACGTCCTCCTGGATCAGGGCATGGGTGCCGACGGCGATGTCGATTTCGCCCGCTGCCAGGCTCTCCAGAAGCCGCGCCCGCGCCTTGCCCTTGTCGCGCCCCGTCAGCAGGCCGAGCCGGACGCCTGCAGCCTCGGCAAGCGGGCCGATCGTTTCGTAATGCTGACGGGCAAGGATCTCCGTCGGCGCCAGAAGCGCCGCCTGGGCGCCGGCTTCCACCGCGGTCAGCATCGCCATGAGCCCGACCACCGTCTTGCCCGATCCGACATCGCCCTGCAGCAGGCGGAGCATCCGCGTCTCACTCGCCATGTCGGCGTCGATCTCGGCCAATGCGCTCTGCTGGGAGGGTGTGAGGCTGAAGGGAAGGGCCGCGCTTGCCCGCCGCCTCAGTCGTCCGTCGCCGCGGAGCGCGCGACCGGGAAGACGTCGGTTGGCCCGGCGAATGAGATCGAGCGCCAGCTGATTGGCCAGCAGCTCGTCATAGGCGAGCCGCAGCCTTGCGGGAACATGCGCCTCCAGCTCCGCCTCGCTGGATGGCGAATGCGCCGACAGCAAGGCCTCGCGCCAGGAAGGCCAGCCCCGGCGTTTCAGCCAGGCCGCGTCCTGCCACTCGGGCAGGTCCGGCGCCAGGTCCAGCGCCGCGGATATCGCCTTCCAGAGGGTCTTCGGGGCGAGGCCGGCAGTCATCGGATAGACCGGCTCCACCACCGCGACCTCGTTCAGCCGCTCGGGCGGGACGATATGGTCGGGATGCGGCATCTGCAGCGCGCCGTGGAACTCCTCGATGCGGCCGCTGACCACCCGGGTGGCCCCGACCGGCAGCGCGGCATTGAGCCAGTCGGCGCGTGCATGGAAGAACACGAGGTCGATCGATCCCGTGCCGTCGGTGCACCGCACGCGATAGGGCGTGCGGCGGTTGGGCGAGGGCATGTGGGCTTCGACCCTGACGGTCAGCGTCGCGATGCGCCCGGCCGGCGCATCGACCAGGCGCGGCATGAAGCGCCGATCGACGATCGACGCGGGCAGGTGCCACAGAAGGTCGACGACCTTCGGGCCGGCCAGGCGTTCGACCAGCGTTGCGGTCTTAGCGCCGATGCCGGGGAGCGATTCGATTGAGGCGAAGACCGGATAGAGGATTTGCGGACGCACGGGGGTGGTTCTATATCCAATCCGTTCGGAACGGGTAGAGAGTACAGAATGACCGACCAGGCAGATAGTCGAGACCTCGCCACCCGGCGTCGGCGCCTGAAATTCCGCTGCTGGCACAGGGGAACCCGGGAAGCCGATCTGTTGCTGGGCAGCTTCGCCGACCGTTACGCCGACGAGTTCTCCGAGGAACAGCTCGACCGCCTGGAGGCGTTGCTGAACGAGAGCGACCCGGATCTCTACGACTGGATATCGGGCCGTGAGCCCGTGCCCGCCGACATGGACACGGACGTGATGCGTCTTCTGGTGGCGCATAAACTCTCGACGCCAAATACTTGAGCAAGCTGACGTGATTTCGGTCGATCTGGATCCCAAACAGCCGGGCCGGGTGCTGATTGGCGGCGCGCCGGAAGGCCAGGACGCCCGTGTGCTGGCGGAGATCTGCCGCCGCGCGGGTGCCGGCACGCTGGTCCATGTCGCCATCGACGACGCCAGGGCGGCACGGCTGCAGCAGGCGCTCGCCTTCTTTGCGCCGGGGACGGAGGTCGTCCAGTTCCCGGCCTGGGACTGCCTGCCCTATGACCGGGTCTCGCCCAATCCGGAAGTGGTCGGCCGCAGGATCGACACGCTCACCCGGCTCGCCGGCTCGGGCCGGTCCGCGCAGCGGCGTATCGTCATCACGACGGTCAACGCGGTTCTGCAAAGGGTTCCGCCGCGGGCCGCCTTCGCCGACGCGACGTTCACCGCGCGACCCGGCGACCGTATCGACGTCGATCAGCTTCAGCAGTTCCTTTCCCGGAACGGATACACCCGTGCCCAGACTGTCCGCGAGCCGGGCGAGTTCGCCATTCGCGGCGGCATCATCGACCTCTTCCCGCCGGGATCCGGCGACGACGAAGCGGTGCGCCTGGATCTGTTCGGGGACGAGTTGGAGCAGGTCCGCTCCTTCGATCCGATCAGCCAGCGGACAACCGGCAAGAGGGATCGCGTCGAGCTGCGGCCGATGTCCGAAGCCTTTCTGGACCGGGACTCCATCGCCCGGTTCCGGTCCGGCTATCGCGAGCTGTTCGGCGCGGTCACTGATGAGGATCCACTCTACGAGGCGGTGAGCGCCGGGCGGAAGCAGGCCGGCATGGAGCACTGGCTGCCGCTCTTCCACCCGGAGATGGAGACGCTGCTGGACTATCTCCCCGACGCTCCGGTGACGCTCGATCATCAGGCGGAGGAGGCGCGTGAGGCCCGGCTGGCCCAGATAGCCGATTTCTACGAAGCCCGGCGGACGATGCAGGACGTCGAGCGCCGGTCCAGCGGGGCGGTCTACAAGCCCCTGCCGCCGGACCGGCTGTATCTCACTGCGGCGGAGTGGGACGCCCGCCTGGCCGGGCGGGCCGTCGCTGTCTTCTCGCCCTTCGGGGTGCCCGAGAGTCCCGGCGCCGTCGACGCGGGCGCGCGGCGGGGTCGCGACTTCGCGGATGCCCGGACCAACCCCGAAGTCAATCTGTTTGCCGAGCTGCGCAAGCATGTCGCCGGCCTGAAGGACGAGGGCAGGCGGATCGTCATCGCCGGCTATACGACGGGCGCGCGGGAGCGGCTGCGCACTGTCCTGGCCGAACAAGGCGTCGGCGAGGTCGTCTCGGCGGAAGCCTGGACCGATGTCGAGGCGCTGCCGAAGGGCGTCGTCGCCGCGGCCGTGCTGCCGATCGAGCACGGCTTCCTTGACGCGGATCTTGCGATAATTGCCGAACAGGACATCTTCGGCGACCGGCTGGTGCGGCCCGCGCGCAAGCGCCGCCGGTCGGACCAGTTCATCGCCGAGGTTTCATCGCTCACGCCGGGCGATCTGGTGGTCCATGTCGATCACGGAATCGGCCGATATGACGGGCTGGAGACGCTCACGGTCTCGGGAGCGCCGCATGACTGTCTGCGCATTCTCTATGCCGGGGACGACAAGCTGTTCGTGCCGGTCGAGAACATTGAGGTGCTCTCGCGCTACGGCTCGGAAGAGGCGGGTGTCCAGCTGGACAAGCTCGGCGGCGCCGGGTGGCAGGCCCGAAAGGCGCGGGTCAAGAAGCGCCTGAAGGACATGGCCGACGAGCTCATGCGCATCGCCGCTGCCCGGGAACTGAAGCGCACCCCGCCGATCGTCGCCCCCGAAGGTCTCTACGAGGAGTTCGCGGCCCGCTTCCCCTATGACGAGACCGAGGATCAGCTCCGCGCCATCGAGAACGTCCTGGACGATCTCCAGACCGGCAAGCCGATGGACCGTCTCGTCTGCGGCGATGTCGGCTTCGGGAAGACCGAGGTGGCGCTGAGGGCAGCCTTCGTCGCGGCGATGTCCGGCGTCCAGGTGGCCGTCGTCGTCCCGACGACGCTGCTCGCCCGGCAGCATTTCAGGACCTTCTCCGACCGTTTCAAGAACCTGCCGATCCGGGTTGCGCAGCTTTCCCGTATGCTGAGCGCCAAGGAGGCGAGGGAGGTCAAGCAGGGGCTGGCCGACGGCTCGATCCGGCTCGTCGTCGGTACTCATGCCCTGCTCGGCAAGGACATCAGCTTCCACGACCTGGGTCTCGTCATCGTCGACGAGGAACAGCATTTCGGCGTCAAGCAGAAGGAGCGGCTGAAGGAGCTGCGCTCCGACATCCATGTCCTGACGCTGACCGCCACCCCGATCCCGCGCACGCTGCAGATGGCGCTGTCCGGCGTGCGCGAGCTGTCGCTGATCGCCACCCCGCCGGTCGACCGGCTGGCGGTCCGCACCTTCGTGCTGCCCTACGATCCGGTGGTGATCCGCGAGGCGATCCTGCGCGAGCATTACCGCGGCGGCCAGACCTTCTACGTCTGCCCGCGCATCGAGGATCTGGCCAAGGTGGCCGAACGGGTGCGC
>JAJUFW010000727.1 GCA_029263555.1 Alphaproteobacteria bacterium | reverse complement strand
GCCGCAGACGCTCGACGTCGTGATCATGGACGTGTCGGTCGCGAAGGCCGCCAGCGACGAGGGGCTGCTCGATCCCGTGGACGAAAGCGTATCCTCCCATGTGGCCGACCTCTATCCGGCGGCCCGGCACGAAGGCGTTGCCGGCGTGGGCGTCACGTTCGACAACCTGGTCCTTCTCCACAACACCGAGCAGGTGCCCGAGGCGCCGGACTCGTGGACGGCGCTCTGGAACGAGCAATATGCCGGAAAGATCGCTATCCCCGCCGTGCCGGACATCCAGGGGACCACGTTCACCATCATCCTGAACCACATGGAGGGGGGCGAGGACTATCTCCAGAGCGTCGATGCCGGTATCGAGAAGCTCGCGGAACTGGCGCCGTTGGTGCAGACCTGGGATCCCCATCCCGACGTCTACGCCCCCGTGGTGAGCGGTCAACTGGCCATGGCGATCGGCTGGAACGCCCGGGCGCAGGTCTATTCGGAGGAATCCGGCGGCCGGCTTGGGGTGGTTCTGCCCAAGGAGGGCAGCGGCTTCCAGATCAACACGATCAATCTGGTGAAGAATGCCCCGTCCTCCGAGGCCGCGAAGCGATTCATCGACTATGCCTTGAGTCCCGAAGCCCAGCGCGCCTTCACCGAGGCGATGTTCTATGCTCCGACCAATTCGAAGGCGGAGGTGCCGAGCGCCGTCGCGGACCGTACGGCCGCCGGCTCGATGGACCGGATGATCGACATCGACTGGATCGAGGTCGCCAAGATCCGCGATGCCGTCACCGAGCAGTGGAGGCGGCGGGTCATCCCGCTGAGCCGCTGAACCGGACGGGGCCTGGGGACCATGGGGCAGACCACGGAAGACGGCTTCCTTCAGCTCGAGGGCGTCACCAAGCGCTATGGGGACTTCGAGGCGGTCCGGTCCTTGAACCTGCTGGTCGGCAAGGGCGAGCTGGTCGCGTTCCTCGGCCCCTCCGGTTGCGGCAAGACGACGACGCTCCGGATGATCGCCGGACTGGCGACGCCCACGGCGGGCCGGATCCTGGTCGGGGGCAGGGACGTGACGGTCCTGCCCGTCCACCAACGGGACATGGGGCTGGTCTTCCAGAGCTATGCCCTGTTCCCGCACATGACCGTGGAGCGTAACGTCGCCTTCGGCCTGGAAACCCGGAAGCTGCCGCGGGACGAGATCCGGCAGCGGGTCGGGCGAGCCCTCGCCATGGTGCGGCTCGGCCACCTTGCCGGGCGTCGCCCGCGCGAGCTTTCGGGCGGGCAGCAGCAGCGCGTGGCGCTGGCGAGGGCCCTGGTCATCGAACCCTCGATCCTGCTGCTGGACGAGCCGCTGTCTAACCTCGATGCGAAGCTCAGGGACGAGATGCGCGGCCAGATCCGGCAAATCCAGCAGGAACTGGGGATCACGACCGTCTTCGTCACCCACGACCAGGTCGAAGCGCTCAGCATGTGCGACAGGATCGTCGTCATGCGGGGCGGGCGGGTCGAGCAGGTGGGTTCGCCGTTCG
>JAJUFW010000128.1 GCA_029263555.1 Alphaproteobacteria bacterium | reverse complement strand
GTAGCACTAGGAGAAGTGGGAGGCCGAGACGCAGCCGCAGGCGAGCGCGATGCCGACGATCGGCAGCTCGCTCTGCTACCGCAGGTTGCGCGCCCGCTCGAGCCGGAGTTCCAGGTAGTAATGGGCCGGGGCGCGGCCCAGGTGCCGGCGGAACAGCCGCTCGAGCTGCCGGCGCGAGAGGCCGACATAGTTGGCCAGCGCATCCTGCTCCAGCGGCTCGGACAGGTTTGCCTCCATCAGCTCGATGGCGGAGATCAGCTTCGGATTGTGGACCCCGAGCCTCGCCCGGAGCGGCAGGCGCTGCCGGTCATGGGGATTGCGGATCCGGTCGATCAGGCACTGCTCGCTGACCTTGGTCGCCAGTTCGTTGCCGTGCTGCCGCTGGATCAGGTAGAGCATCATGTCCAGGGCCGCCGTCCCGCCGGAGCAGGTGCAGCGGTTGCGGTCCACCTCGAAGAGATCGGCGGACACCTCGATATCCGGGAACGTCTCCTGGAAGCCGCCCAGATTTTCCCAGTGGATCGCGCATTTATAGCCGTTCAGCAGCCCGGCGCGGGCCAGCACATAGGCGCCGGTGCAGAGCGCGCCGATGGTCGCCCCCTGCCGCTCGACGAGGCGGAGCCAGCCGAACACTTCCGGATCCTTGAAGCGCTCCACCCCCAAGCCCGAGCAGACCATCACCATGTCCGGACGCCGGGAGCTTGCGCCCTGCCGGTAGATTTCCGTCATCGCCATGTCGACCGAGACCAGGATGCCGTTGCTGGCCCGGACCGGCTGCCCGTCCTTCGACAGAAGGACCCACCGGTAGAGCTCGCGCCCCGACATCCGGTTCGCGATGCGGAGCGCCTCGACCGCCGTCGCGAAGGCGATCATCGAGAAGTTCGGGATCAACAGAAAGCCGACCACGTCCGGTCGCATCTGCGGAGCGCTGCCGTCGACCATCCCGAAAAATTCCGTCCTGGAGAATAGCCAATAAGTGGCATTCGTGCCTCAAACCCGCCCCCCTTGGCAATATCCGTCGCACTGGAAACAGGCACGCTCCCGCGCGCCGGTTCGGAAACGGCAGTCCGCCTTGGCTTGGCCCGGGCACGGCAGACCGACGGATGTGTCGCGTTGGGCCAACAAAATGTCGCCGGCATTGCCCCTCCCGGCGCAGCGCTCGTGGCACGATCGTCGGCGAAACAAGACTGCCGGTTCGATCGAGAGACAGTCCGGGGTCAAGAAAATCGGGAGGTGAGGAATGGTCGTAAAGGCGGTCGGAACACCATCCGCGAAGGCCGGCGGGTCCGACATCGAAATCGCAAGGACAGCGGTGCTGCAGCCGATCGAGCAGGTCGCCGCCAAGCTCGACATCCCGCCGGACGCTCTCTACCACTACGGCCCGCACATCGCGAAGCTGCGCCTGCCCTTCCTCGACTCGCTGGCGAACCGGCCGGACGGCAAGCTCATCCTGGTGACCGCGATCACGCCGACGCCTGCCGGGGAAGGCAAGACCACGACCACGGTCGGGCTGGGAGACGGCTTGAACCGGATCGGCCGGCGCGCGGCGATCTGCCTGAGAGAGCCGAGTCTCGGCCCCTGTTTCGGCATGAAGGGCGGGGCCGCCGGCGGCGGCTATGCGCAGGTCGTTCCCATGGAGAACATCAACCTGCACTTCACGGGCGACTTCCACGCGATCAGCACCGCCCACAACCTTCTCTCCGCCCTGATCGACAACCACATCCACTGGGGCAACGAACTGGGCATCGACGCGCGCCGGGTCACCTGGCGGCGCGTGATGGACATGAACGACCGGGCGCTGCGCGACATCACCGTCGGGCTGGGCGGCGTCGGCAACGGCTTCCCCCGCCAGGACGGGTTCGACATCACCGTCGCCTCCGAAGTCATGGCGATCTTCTGCCTTGCGACCGGTCTCGACGACCTGCAGCGCCGCCTGTCCAAGATCATCATCGGCCAGACCCGGGACCGCCGGCCGGTGACGGCGGCCGACCTGAAGGCCGAAGGGTCGATGACCGCGCTGCTGCGCGACGCCCTGATGCCCAACCTGGTCCAGACGCTGGAAGGCAACCCCGCCTTCATCCACGGCGGGCCCTTCGCCAACATCGCCCATGGCTGCAACTCGGTCATGGCCACGAAGGCGGCTCTGAAGCTTGCCGACTACGTCGTGACGGAAGCCGGCTTCGGCGCCGATCTGGGCGCGGAGAAGTTCTTCGACATCAAGTGCCGCAAGGCCGGGCTGAAGCCCGCAGCCGCCGTCGTCGTCGCCACGGTGCGGGCGCTCAAGATGCATGGCGGCGTCGACAAGGAGGATCTGGGCCGCGAGGATGTGGAGGCCGTCCGCCGGGGCTGCGACAATCTGGGCCGGCACCTGCGCAACGTCGCCCATTTCGGCGTTCCGGCGGTGGTGGCGATCAACCGCTTCACCAAGGACACCGACGCCGAGATCGAGGCGGTCCGGGAGTTCTGCGCCCAGTTCGGGGTCGAAGCCCATGTCTGCACCCACTGGGCCGACGGCGGCGCCGGGACCGAATCGCTCGCCCACAAGGTCGTCAGCCTGGCCGACCACGGAGATGCCCAGTTCCGGCCGCTCTATCGGGACGAGAAGCCGCTGTGGGAGAAGATCCGGACGATCGTCCGCACGCTCTACGGCGCCGACGACGCCGTCGCCGACAAGGCCATCCGCGACCGGATCGAGCAGTACCAGAAGGACGGGTACGGCCACTTCCCCATCTGCATGGCGAAGACGCAGTACAGCTTCTCGACCGATCCGAGCCGCAAGGGCGCGCCGATCAATCACGTCGTTCCGATCCGGGAGGTCCGGCTGGCCGGCGGGGCGGAGTTCCTGGTCGTCATCTGCGGCGAGATCATGACCATGCCGGGCCTGCCCAGAGTCCCTGCGGCAAACACGATCAACGTGGATTCGGAGGGACGGATCGACGGGCTGTTCTAGGGGCCGCGCCGAACCGGAGCGGGCGGCCCGGCCGCGGCCGCCCCTCTGTCCTGAATGCGGCACCCAGCCGCGCCACCATGTCGTTCCGTGAATTGCCAGCGGCATCCCGCTTTGCCACGATGGCGCGCGGAATGTCCGGGACCCCGAGCCATCACCGATGACGAAGTATTCGATCCTTTCGCTTGCGCGGAACGCCTTCTCCTACCACGAGAACTGGCCGGAGGCCTGGCGCAGCCCCGAGCCCAAGCCCGCCTATGAGGCGGTGATCGTGGGCGGCGGCGGGCACGGCCTTGCCACCGCCTACTACCTCGCCAAGGAACACGGCATCACCAATGTCGCGGTCCTCGAGAAGGGATGGATCGGCGGCGGCAATACCGGGCGCAACACCACGATCGTGCGCTCGAACTACCTGTTCGACGCCTCGGCCCATCTCTACGAGCACGCGCTGAAGCTGTGGGAAGGGCTGTCGCAGGAGCTGAACTACAACGTGATGTTCAGCCAGCGCGGCGTCATGAACCTGGCCCATGACCAGCATGAGGCGCGGGAGCTCAAACGGCGGGTCCACGCCAACCGGCTGAACGGGATCGACGCCGAATGGCTGACGCGCGAGCAGGTGCTGGAATTCTGCCCGATCCTCAACGGCGATCCGACGATCCGCTACCCGGTCGTCGGCGCGACCCTGCAGCGCCGGGGCGGCACGGCCCGCCACGACGCGGTCGCCTGGGGCTATGCCCGCGCGGCCGACGAGCGCGGCGTCGACATCATCCAGAACTGCGAGGTGACGGGCTTCCGCATCACCAACGGCGCGGTCGAGGGCGTCGAGACGACCCGCGGCTTCATCCGCACGGGCAAGGTGGGCGTCGTCGCCGCCGGCCATTCCAGCGTGCTGGCCGCCATGGCCGGCATCCGCCTGCCGCTGGAAAGCCATCCGCTTCAGGCCCTGGTCAGCGAGCCGGTGAAGCCGGTCATCGACACCGTCGTCATGTCGAACGCCGTCCACGCCTATGTGAGCCAGTCCGACAAGGGTGAGCTGGTCATCGGCGCCGGCATCGACCCCTACGTCTCCTACACCCAGCGCGGTGGCTTCAGCGTCATCGAGGAGACGATCTCGGCGATCGTCGAGATGTTCCCGATCTTCTCCCGCATGCGGATGATGCGCCAGTGGGGCGGCATCGTGGACACGGCCCCCGACGCCAGCGCCATCATCTCCAAGACGCCGGTCAAGGGCCTCTACTTCAACTGCGGCTGGGGCACCGGCGGGTTCAAGGCGACGCCCGGATCCGGCCACGTCTTCGCCCATCTGGTCGCAAGGGACGAGCCGAACGCGCTGGCCGCGCCCTTCTCGCTCGAACGCTTCTCGTCCGGCGCCCTCGTCGCCGAACACGGAGCCGCGGCCGTTGCCCACTAGCAAACCGATGCCCCCTATCCGTCGTGGCACCCCATCCAATGTCCCGGTAAGCCGGAAACGCCCATGTTCGTAATTTCCTGCCCCTGGTGCGGCCCGCGCGAACAGCGCGAGTTCAGTTACGGCGGCGAGGCCCATATCGTGCGGCCGCGCAACGCCGACGAGCTGACCGACGAGGCCTGGGCCGACTATCTTTTCATGCGCAAGAACCCGAAGGGCCTGCATTACGAGCGCTGGGTCCACAGCCATGGCTGCCGGCGCTGGTTCAACGTCGCCCGGAACACCGCCACGGACGAGATCCTGGCAGTCTACCGCATGGGAGAGGCGCCGCCCGACCTGCCGGGCCAGCAGCCGCCGACCCCGTGCGGGGAGCCGGCCATCGGGTCCGGCAACAAGGCGATCGACGCCGACGGGCTGACGGGGACGGGACGATGAGCGCACAGATCTTCCGCCGGCCGGAAGGTGGCCGGATCGACCGCAGCCGGCCGGTCGGCTTCGAATTCAACGGCCGCACGCTGACCGGCTTCCAGGGCGACACGCTGGCGTCCGCGCTGATCGCGAACGGCGTCCATCTGGTCGGACGCAGCTTCAAGTATCACCGGCCGCGGGGCATTGTCAGCGCCGGCGCCGAGGAGCCGACCGCCCTCGTCCAGCTGGGCGACGGGCCGGCGCGCACCGATCCGAACATGAGGGCGACCCAGGTCGAGATCCATGAGGGCCTCGTCGCCTCGAGCCAGAACTGTTGGCCCGGCGTCGGCTTCGACCTGGGCGCGGTCAACGACCTCCTGTCGCCGCTTCTGCCGGCCGGCTTCTACTACAAGACGTTCATGTGGCCGCGCTCGATGTGGCACACCTACGAGCGGCTGATCCGCCGGGCCGCCGGACTGGGACGCGCCCCGTCCGCGCCGGACCCGGACCGCTACGACCAGGTGAACGCCCATTGCGACGTGCTGGTCGTCGGCGCGGGCGCGGCCGGGATCGCCGCGGCGCTGGCCGCAGGGCGTTCGGGCGCACGGGTGATCCTGTGCGACGAGCAGGCCGAGCCGGGCGGCTCGCTGCTGTCGGAAAGCCCCGAAGGCGCGCTGATCGACGGCCGGCCCGCCGCCGACTGGGTCAGCCAGGCGCTGGCGGAGCTGGCCGGCATGCCCGAGGTGCGCGTGCTGCCGCGGACCACGGCCTTCGGCTACTACACCCAGAATTTCCTCGGCCTCCTGGAACGGGTCACCGACCATCTGCCGCCGGGCACCGCGCCTGCCGGCACGCCGCGCCAGCGCCTTTGGAAGGTCCGGGCGAAGCAGGTCGTCCTGGCGACGGGCGCGATCGAACGGCCGCTCGTTTTCGCCGACAACGACCGGCCGGGCATCATGCTGGCCGGGGCCGTGCGGACCTATGTCAACCGCTATGCCGCCCTGCCCGGACGACGGGCCGTCGTCTTCACCAACAACGACAGCGCCTATCTGACCGCGCTGGACCTGCATGCCGCCGGCGTCGCCGTCCAGGCGGTCGTCGACCTGCGCCCCGTCCCGGATGGCGAGCTGCCGCGCCGGGTCCGGAATGCCGGCATCGAGATCCTGCCGGGCCACGCGATCGTCGCGACCGAAGGCCGTGCGCGGCTCAACCGCGTCAAGGTGATGCGTCTGTCGGAGGACGGCGCTGCCGTCCAGGCCGGCATGGAGACCCTGATCGAATGCGACCTGCTGGCGGTCTCCGGCGGCTGGAACCCGGCCGTTCACCTCTTCAGCCATTCGCGGGGCAAGCTGGCCTTCGATCCCGTCGAGGCCACCTTCGTGCCCGGCAGGTCGTTCCAGGCGGAACGGTCCGCGGGCGCCTGCAACGGCAGCTTCGCCCTGGCGGACTGCCTGGCCGAAGGCGCCCGGGCCGGCGCCGAGGCGGCCAGGGCGACCGGATTCGATGCCCATGAGGGCACGATCCCGCAGGGCGTCCAACCCCTGTTCTCTCCGCCCCGGCCGCTGTGGCTGATTCCGAGCGACAAGCCGGCAGGCAAGGTGAAGGCCTTCGTCGACCTCCAGAACGACGTGACGGCCAAGGACCTGAAGCTGGCGCTGCGCGAAGGCTTCCGGTCGGTCGAGCACGTGAAGCGCTACACGACGACCGGCATGGGGACCGACCAGGGGAAGATCGGCAACGTCAACGCGCTCGGCATCGTCGCCGGAACGCTGGGGGCCGAGATTCCCGAGATCGGGGTGACCACGTTCCGTCCGCCCTATACGCCGGTCACCTTCGGCGCCATCGCGGCGCGGAGCACCGGCAGGTTCTACGCCCCCGTCCGCAAGACACCGATGGACGAATGGCACGAGGCGGCGGGCGCCGCCTTCGAGAATGTGGGCGGCGGCTGGCGGCGTGCCTGGTACTACCCGAAGCCGGGCGAGGACATGCATGCAGCGGTGCAGCGCGAGGTCAAGGCGGCCCGGACCGGCGTCGGCATCTTGGATGCCACGACGCTGGGCAAGATCGACATCCAGGGGCGCGACGCCGCCGAATTCCTGAACCGCATCTACACCAACGCCTGGACCCGCCTGGAGCCGGGCCGCTGCCGCTACGGCCTCATGCTGGGCGAGGACGGCATGGTGGTGGATGACGGCGTGACGACGCGCCTTGCCGAGAACCACTTCCACATGACGACGACCACCGGCGGCGCGGCCTCGGTACTGGCGAAGCTGGAGGAGTGGCACCAGACCGAATGGCCGGAGCTGGAGGTCTACATGACCTCCGTCACCGAGCAGTGGGCCGTCATCACCCTGAACGGCCCGCGGAGCCGCGAGCTGCTCGCCACTGTGGCGAGCGACATCGACCTTTCGGCAGAAGCGCTGCCGCATCTCTCGATGCGGGAGGGGAAGGTCGCCGGCGTCCCGGCCAGGATCTTTCGGATCAGCTTCACGGGCGAGATGTCCTTCGAGATCAACGTGCCGGCCTCCTACGGGCTCGCCGTCTGGGAAGCCCTTTGGGAGAAGGGCGCCGCCTTCGACCTCACGCCCTACGGGACCGAGGCGATGCACGTCCTGCGGGCCGAGAAGGGCTTCATCATCGTCGGCCAGGAGACGGATGGGACGGTCACCCCCGTCGACCTCGGCATGGACTGGATCATCGGCAAGAAGAAGCCGGACTTCGTCGGCAAGCGTTCCCTCACCCGCAGCGACACGGCCCGCGACGACCGCAAGCAGCTGGTCGGGCTGG
>JAJUFW010000031.1 GCA_029263555.1 Alphaproteobacteria bacterium | reverse complement strand
GGCACGGCCCAGCGCCAGGCAGGCGGTCAGGAGATAGCCGCCGGTCGGCGCCTCCCAGTCCAGCATCTCGCCCGCGCAGAAGACGCCCGGCATCGTCCGGAGCATCAGGCCGTTTCTGACGGCGCCGAAGGCGACCCCGCCCGCGCTGCTGATCGCCTCCTCGATCGGGCGGGTCGCCTTCAGCCGGAGGGGAAGGGCCTTGATGCCCGCCGCAAGGCGGGCGGGATCGGCAAAGGCGTCCCCGGCCAGGCATTCGCGCAAGAGTCCGGCCTTCACGCCTTCGATCCCGGCGGCCTTGCGCAGATGGCTGGAAAAGGAGCGCCCGCCGCGAGGGGCGGCGAGATCGCGGGCCAGCCGGTCGAGGCTCCGGTCCGGCGCGAGATCGAGCGTCAGGACCGCCGCGCCCCGGGCCGCAATCTCGTCGCGAAGGGTCGCGGCATGGGCGTAGACGGCGCTGCCCTCGATGCCGTCGCGGGTGACGACGAACTCGCCCCGATGGCCCCGCCCGGCGGCCGTCAGGACGACGGGCTTCACCGGCTGCCCGGCGAATCGGTCGCGGAAATGGTCGCTCCACGCGACGTCGAAGCCGCAGTTCGCTGGCCGCAACGGGCGGATGTCGACGCCCCGTTCGCCCAGCAGCGCCGTCCATGCCCCGTCCGACCCGAGGCGAGGCCAGCTGGCGCCGCCCAGAGCAAGGATCGTGGCATCGGCCCGGGCCTCGATCGTGCCCTCCGGCGTATCGAAGACGAGCGCGCCCGTGCCGGTCCAGCCCCGCCAGCGATGGCGGACATGGATCCGCACGCCGCTCGCGCGCAGCCGGTGCAGCCAGGCGCGAAGGAGTGGGGCCGCCTTGAAGTCCGTCGGGAAGACCCGGCCGGAGGAACCGACGAAGGTGTCGATGCCGAGCCCGGCGGCCCAGGCCCTGACGGCGTCCGGCCCGAATGGCCCGAGAAACGGCTCCAGTTCGTTCCGCGCCGCGCCGAACCGTTCCAGAAACCGGTCCGGCGGTTCCGAATGGGTCAGGTTGAGGCCGCTCTTGCCGGCCATCAGGAACTTCCGTCCGACGGAAGGCATGGCATCGAAAAGATCGACGGGCACTCCGGCGGCGGCCAGCGCCTCGGCGGCCATGAGGCCCGAGGGGCCGCCGCCGATGATCGCCACGGAGGGGAGGGAGGTCATTGCCCGATCGGATTCCTGATTGTGCTTCCGGACTGAGGTCCGGCCAGCGTCTAAGCGCCGTCGGCGCGGGATGCAAGCCGCGCCTTCGCGAATCTCTTGTGCCGTCAGGGACGGGATCCGGGCTGGCGGCGGCAAGAAAGATCCGGGTTCAGCTCGACCGCTTCGATCCGGCTTGCCGCGTGATAGAGCGCAAGCAGCACGTGGGCGCCGCCCGCGCCCAGGATCAAGGTTTCCGGGCACCGCAGCAGTTGGTAGGGCGGGACGGCGGTCGTGAAATCCAGATAGGCCAGCGGCTCGCGCCGGCCGTCATAGGCGGTGATGACGCTTAAGGAATCGCCATCGGTGAAGTGGCCGAGCTGGCGCGGGCGCTCGATCGAATTGACGAGGCTGAGACTGAGGCTGAGGCCGGGCGTGTGCCGGAACGGGATCTCGTCGCTAGGGACTACGGTTACGAGCCCGAGGGGGCTCGACCGCTCGCTCACCACCTCGGCTCTCGGCACGTTGAGCGCCGTGCTCAAGCCCTTGTACTGCGACAGCCGACTCCTCCCAGCCGTAATAGCCGTCGCCCGTCCGCGTCCTGACGTGGCCGTATTCCAGGGCGCCAGCCTTGCGGAAGCCGTCCCGGCCAGATCCGGGCTGATCTCGATCGTGTAGCCCTCGCGGACCAGTTCGGCCAGCTGGGCCGCCTGATAGCCGGACCCCGTCCCGACCTCCAGGACCGTGCTTTCCGGCCGGACGGAGAGAATATCCGTCATCACGGCGACGCTGCTCTCGATCACCTCGACCATCCGGCTGCGCCCGGCAAAGCGATCGGGGCCGGATTCGGCGGCCTGGACGGAATAGGGGAGCAGGCCGGCCGCCATGCTGGCCAGGAGAAATGCGCGGCGGAAATCCCGGCAGGTATGAGTGCCGCCCTCTGCTGGGCCTGAATGGCGCCGGATGCCCAACAGGAGAGCACAAAGTGCCGTTTCCGCTCCGGTGCCTCAAGAGTCGTCAGCGCGCGGCCGGCGCGTTCATGCCGTGAAGCCAGCCAAGCCCGTCCTCCGTCCGTCCGCGCGGGAAATATTAGCAGCCGACCCAGCCGTCGTAGCCGAGGTCGTCCAGGAGCCGGAACAGATAGGGATAGTTGACCTCGCCACAGTCCGGCTCGTGCCGGTCGGGGACGCCGGCGATCTGCACGTGCCGGGTGAGCGGCAGCAGCGAGCGGATCCGCATGGCGAGATCGCCTTCGCTGATCTGGCAATGATAGAGGTCGAGCTGCAGGCCCAGATTGGGTGCCCCGATTTCTTCGATGATTCCGGCGGCGAGCGCCGTGTTGTTCATGAAATAGCCGGGCACATCCCGATTGTTGATCGGTTCGATCAGCAGCTCCACTCCCGCATCGGCGCAAGCCGCGGCGGCAAGGCGGAGGTTCGACACGAAGGTCCGGCGGATCTCCGCCCGATCGGCCGCGCCAGGAACAAGGCCGGACATGGCGTGCAGCCGCGGGCACGCGAGCGCGCGGGCGTAGCGCAGGGCGAGCGCGAGCGCGTCCCGGAAATCGGACTGGCGCCCCGGAATGCAGGCGATCCCGCGTTCGCCCGCCGCCCAGTCGCCGGGCGGCAGGTTGAAGAGAACCAGGGAAAGGCCGGCTTCGTTCAGAAGCGCCGCTGCCTCTTCGACGGACAGCTCGTAGGGAAACTGGCACTCGACGGCCGTGAAGCCTGCGCGGGCGGCGGCCCGGAAGCGATCCCCGAAGGGGTGTTCGGTGAACATCGTGGTCAGGTTTGCCGCAAACCGGGGCATCCTAGGCTCCGCTCGCTGTCAGATCCGTCGTGCCAGGACCAATAGCCGATTGTTCGGACGCCGCCCAGGGCGGTGAAGATCTCGACGCCGGGCCGTTCCGGAGCGATCATGGCCGGGGCAGGACGGCGGCCGTGCGGGGGTGCCGGAATGGCAGACCGCAGGAGTGGCCATGGCGGGACGGTTGGCGGGCAAGGTGGCCGTAGTGACGGCCGCCGGTCAGGGAATCGGCCGGGCGACGGCGCTTGCCTTCTCGGCCGAGGGGGCGCAGGTCTGGGCGACCGACATCGACGAAAGTAGCCTGGCCGCGCTGAACGCGGCGGATCCGTCGCTGCTGACGGCGTCGCTCGATGTGCGCGACGGCGCTGCGGTGGAAGGCTTCGCACAGCGATGCGGCGCGATCCACGTGCTCTTCAATTGCGTCGGATTCGTCCATCACGGGACCATTCTCGACTGCAGCGAATCCGACTGGGACTTCTCCTTCGACCTGAACGTGAAGTCGATGTACCGGACGATCCGCGCCTTTCTTCCGGGCATGCTGGACGCCGGCGGCGGGTCGATCATCAACATGTCCTCCGCCGCCTCCAGCATCAAGGGAGCGCCGAACCGGTTCGTCTATGGTGCGACCAAGGCGGCGGTGATCGGGCTGACCAAGGCCGTCGCCGCCGATTTCGTGACCCGCGGCATCCGCGTCAACGCGATCTGCCCCGGAACGATCGACACGCCCTCGCTCCACGACCGGATCGCCGCCCAGGGCGATCCCGAAAAGGCCCGGGCCGCCTTCGTCGCCCGCCAGGCGATGGGACGGCTCGGCCGCCCCGAGGAGGTGGCGAATCTGGCCGTCTATCTCGCATCCGACGAAAGCGCGTTCACGACCGGCGCCATTCATGTCATCGACGGCGGGTGGTCGCTCTAGGGGCAAAGGGCCGTCGGCCGGGTTGGTCCTGGATTTGCATCCGACATCCGCGATCCGGCTGGCTCGAAACCGTTACGGTAGGCTAATGTCCGGCGCGAGCGGGATTAAGCGGCACGGCACGGGCCGGCCCCGAGTCCGGCAGGAAAGACGAAGTCATCGAAATGGGCAGCCCGTCTCGAGGGATGCCCAGGAAGTCAGCAAGGAGGGACCAGCATGGTCAGGTTCGGGCGGCGCTTGGCGCTGTGTATGATGGGGGCCCTGGCGGCCGGGTTCGCGGCCGCGGACGCATCGGCCCAGGACAAGGTGTCGGTCGCGGCCGTCTACACGGTGCCGATCGAGCAGCAGTGGGTCAGCCGCATCCATCTTGCGCTCAACGCCGCGAAGGAGCGCGGCGAGATCGACTATGTCTACTCGGAAAACGTCGCCAACACCGACTATGAGCGCGTCATGCGCGAATACGCCGAACAGGGCGCCGACCTGATCATCGGCGAGGCCTTCGGCGTCGAACGCGGTGCCCGCAACGTCGCCGCCCAATATCCGGAAACGGCCTTCCTGATGGGTTCCAGCCTGCCTGCGCAGGAGCCCAACTTCGCGGTCTTCGACAACTATATCCAGGAAGCCGCCTATCTCACCGGCATCGTCGCCGGATCGGTGACCAAGAGCGGCCTAATCGGCATGGTCGGCGGCTATCCGATCCCCGAGGTCAACCGGCTGATGAACGCGTTCATGGACGGGGCTCGGGAGGTCCGGCCGGACATCAAGTTCTCCGTCACCTTCATCGGCAGCTGGTACGATCCGCCGAAGGCCAAGGAAGCCGCCTTCGCCATGGTCGACGGCGGCGCGGACGTCCTCTACGCCGAACGCTTCGGCGTTTCGGACGCCGCCAAGGAGCGGGGCGTCTACGCCATCGGCAATGTGATCGACACGGCCGCCGACTATCCCGGAACGGTGATCGCGAGCGCGCTGTGGCACATGGAGCCGACGATCGAAAAGGCGGTCGAGGCGGTCCGTTCCGGCAGCTTCAAGGCCGAATCCTACGGCGTCTACAGCCACATGCAGTATGGCGGCAGCTCGCTTGCGCCGATGGATCCGGCGATCGTCGGCCAGGAAACCATCGACCTCGTCGAAGAGAAGACGCAGGCGATCCTCGACGGCTCGCTGGTGGTCGAGATCGACGACGCGGAGCCCCAGTCGACCCTCTGACGTTCGGGTTGCGGCGATCATGCCCCTTCCCGCGTCGGCACGGGTGCGGGAAGGGCGTCTTGCGGCGGACCTTCCGGACTGCCGCTTGACGCCCGCTTCCCGGCTTCTTAGGAAGGGCGCCATCCAGCCCCCGGAAATTCATCTCAGTCCATGACCTCCTCTTCGAACCCGGAAAACGTGGTCCTCCGGCTTTCCGGCATCACCCGGCGTTTCGGCTCGGTGGTCGCGAACGAAGGGGTCGATCTGGACCTCCGCCGGGGAGAGGTCCTGGCCTTGCTGGGCGAGAACGGCGCCGGCAAGACCACGCTTATGAACATCCTGTTCGGTCACTACGTGGCCGACGAGGGCACGATCGAGGTGGCGGGCGAAGATGGCCGCCTCAGGCCGCTGCCATCGGGGAATCCCAAGGCGGCGCTGGCCGCCGGAATCGGCATGGTGCACCAGCATTTCGCCCTGGCCGACAATCTTTCCGTCCTGGACACTGTGCTGGTCGGGACCGAGCCGCTGTGGCGGCTCCGTTCGGACCGCGCGGGGGCGAGGGCACGGCTTTCGGACCTCATCGAACGGTCCGGGCTCGTCGTACCGCTGGATGCGCCGGTCGGCCGGCTTTCGGTCGGCGAGCGCCAGCGGGTCGAGATTCTGAAGGCCCTCTACCGCAACGCGCGGATCCTGATCCTGGACGAACCGACGGCGGTGCTGACGCCGCAGGAGGCGGAAGGGCTGTTCGGGACCCTGAAGCGCCTCGTCGCCGCTGGGCTCTCCGTCGTTTTCATCAGCCACAAGCTGGCCGAGGTCATGGCCATCAGCGACCGCGTCGTCGTTCTGCGCGGCGGCAAGGTCGCGGCGCGCACCGATACCGCGGCGACGGATCGTGCCCGCCTGGCGGAGGCGATGGTCGGCCGTCCGGTCCCGCCCA
The DNA here is from genome assembly GCA_029263555.1 of Alphaproteobacteria bacterium. GTDB lineage: Bacteria > Pseudomonadota > Alphaproteobacteria > DSM-16000 > Inquilinaceae > JAJUFW01. Next base: position 6,694 of record JAJUFW010000031.1, on the reverse strand, counting down.
GCGTGCGGACGCCCAGGGAGCCGGGAGAGCCGGTCCTGTCGCTGGAAGGCGTCCGGGCGCGGCGCGGAGCGGCGCGGCTGGAGGCGGATAGCTTCACCGTGCGCTGCGGCGAGATCGTCGGCATCGCGGGCGTGTCCGGAAACGGTCAGGCCGTCCTCTCCGATCTGGTCGCCGGTCTTGTCGACGCCGAGGCGGGCGAGATGCGCCTGCTCGGAAACCGGGTCACGGCATCGTCGCCGGCCGCCATGGTCGCCCGGGGCGTCGGCCGGGTGCCGGAGGACCGGCACCGCGAAGGGGCGGTTGGGGAGATGACCGTCTGGGAGAACCTGATCCTGGAGGACTATCGCGGACCCGCCGTCAGCCGCGCCGGATTCCTGAAGCGCGGCGCCGCCCGCGACTGGGCGCGGAGGATCATCTCCGCCTATGATGTGCGCTGCCCGGGGCCGGAAACGCCGATCCGCCTCCTGTCGGGCGGCAATATGCAGAAGCTGATTCTGGGCCGTGCCCTGGATCGTCGGCCCGGTTTCGTGCTCGCCAACCAGCCGACCCGCGGGCTGGACATCGGCGCGGTCACAGAGGTGCACCGGCGGCTTCTCGACGCCCGCGCCGCCGGTGCGGGCGTGCTCTTGATTTCCGAGGATCTGGACGAACTGCTGACGCTGTCGGACAGGCTTGCCGTCCTTTATGGCGGCCGGCTGTCCCGGACCATGCCGAGGGGAGACGTTACGATCCGCCAGCTTGGCCTGATGATGGCCGGACAGGACGCCGATGCGGCTTGAACAAAGGGAAAGGACGCCGGTCGCACTCGCCGTCGGCGCGCCGGTTGCGGCGGTTGCCCTGTCGCTTGCGCTTGCGGTGCTGCCGCTCTGGGCCGCGGGAGCCCCGATCGGTCCCGCCTTCGTCGCCATGGTGAAGGGGGCGCTCGGCTCGCGCTTCGCCCTGTCGGAGACGCTGACCCGCGCCACGCCGCTCATCCTGACCGGGCTTGCCGTCGTCGTCGCGTTCCGGGCCAGACTCTGGAACATCGGTGCCGAGGGGCAGCTCTATCTCGGGGCCATGGCGGCGGTCCTGGTCGGCTCCGGCGCGGTCGTCTTGTCGCCCGTCGTGATGATCCCCCTCGTCCTCGTCGCCGGGGCGGCCGCCGGGGCGCTCCTGATGCTGGTCCCGACGCTGCTGAAGACCAGGCTCGGCGTCGACGAGGTGGTGACGACGCTGCTGCTCAACTTCGTCGTCCTCCTGTTCGTGCAGATGATGCTCGAAGGGCCGATGCAGGATCCGATGAGCCTGGGCTGGCCGCAATCGGCGCCGATCATCCCGGAGGCGACGCTCCCGCCCGTGCTGGAGCGGACGCGGGTCCATGCTGGGCTGATCGTCGCGATCGCCGCGGCGCTCGTTGTCTGGATCATGATGGAGCGGACCGTCTGGGGCTTCGAGATCCGGGCGACCGGCGCCAATCCCGACGCGGCGCGCTTCGCCGGCATGCGGATCGGCTGGATCATGGTCCGGGTCGGGCTAATTTCCGGTGCCCTGGCGGGTCTTGCAGGCGTCAGCGAGGTCGCCGGGCTGAAAGGCTATCTGACCCGTGACCTGTCGCCCGGCTTCGGCTATTCGGGGATCGCCGTCGCCATGCTGGCCCAGCTTCATCCGCTGGGCGTTCTGGCCGCGGCGTTCTTCGTGGCGGCGGTCTTCGTCGGCGCCGACAGCATGAGCCGCGCGCTCGGCGTATCGAGCTACATCGCCAACCTGATCGTGGCGACCGCGCTTTTGACCATGCTGCTTGCCGGGCTGGTCACGCGCTACCGTATCCGCTGGCGCTGAGGCGAAGGCATGGGCGACATTCTCGACATCCTGACGACGGCGGCCTTCTGGGCGGCGGCGATACGGATCGCGACGCCGCTGATCTTCGGTACGCTCGGCGAACTCATCTGCGAACGGGCGGGTGTGCTGAATCTCGGCATCGAGGGCATCATGACCGCGGGCGCCCTGACCGGATGGCTGTCGGTCTATCTGGGGGCGGATCTCGCGACCGGCGTGCTTCTGGCGGCCCTGGTCGGCGTCGTGTTCGGCCTTCTGCACGGCCTCTTCACCGTTCCGCTCGGGCTCAGCCAGCATGTGACCGGGATCGGCATCACCCTGCTTGCGACCAGCCTGTCCTATTTCGTCTACCGGGTGGTCCTGCCGGACACATCGAGCCCGCCGCGCATCGACGCCTTCCCGCCGGTCGCTGCCGAGCTCGGGGGAATTCCGGTCCTGGGGCCTCTGCTGTTCCAGCAGACCGCTCTCACCTGGCTCGCGCTCCTGGCCGTGATCGTGGTCGCCTATGTGCTCTACCGCACGCCGGTCGGACTCGCGGTCCGAACGGTGGGCGAGAATCCGGCGGCGGCCGAGGCCCAGGGCATCGACGTGACCGTGGTCAGGATCGGGGCCGTCATGGTCGGCAGTGCGCTCATGGCCGTCGGCGGCGCCTTCCTCACCATGTCGGCCTTCAACGCCTTCTTCTTCGAGATGGTGAACGGCCGAGGTTGGATCTGCATCGCGCTGGTTGTCTTCGCGTCCTGGCAGCCGGGCAAGGCGCTTCTCGGCGCTCTCCTGTTCGGGGCGTTCGACGCCTATCAGGTCCGGCTGCAGCAGACCGTCGGCTCGCTCGTGCCTTATCAGCTTTTCCTGATGCTGCCCTACCTGCTCAGCATCCTGGCCCTCGTCGTCATGTCCCGTCGGGCGGCCTATCCCAAAGCCCTGATGATCCCCTACCGCAAAGGCGAACGATGAGTTTCGATCTTGTGCTCCGCGGCGCCAACCTGCCGGACGGCCGCACCGGCGTCGACATCGGGGTCAAGGACGGCCTGATCGCCGCCGTCGCGCCCGCCCTGACCGGCGATGCCGGGCGGGAGATCGACGTCTCCGGCCGCCTGGTCAGCCCGCCCTTCGTCGATCCGCATTTCCACATGGACGCGACCCTGTCGCTCGGCCTGCCGCGGCTGAACCGTTCGGGCACGCTGCTCGAAGGCATCGCCCTGTGGGGCGAGCTGAAGCCGCAGCTGACCCACGAGGCCGTGATCGCGCGGGCGCTTGCCTATTGCGACATGGCGGTGGCCCAGGGGATCGGCGCCATCCGCAGCCATGTGGACGTCTGCGACGACCGGCTCCTGGCCGTCGAGGCCCTTCTGGAGGTGAAGCGCAAGGTCGCGCCCTATCTCGACCTGCAGTTGGTCGCCTTCCCGCAGGACGGCTTCTACCGCTATCCGAATGCCGAGGCCAATCTGCTGCGGGCGCTGGACATGGGCGTCGACGTGGTGGGCGGCATCCCGCATTTCGAGCGGACGATGGCGGACGGCGCCCGGTCGGTCACGCGCCTCTGCGAGATCGCGGCGGAGCGTGGGCTTCTGGTCGACATGCATTGCGACGAAACCGACGATCCGCTGTCCCGCCATGTCGAGACGCTGACGGCCGAGACCCGGCGCCTCGGCCTCGCCGGCCGGGTCACGGGATCGCACCTCACGTCCATGCACTCCATGGACAACTACTACGTATCGAAGCTTCTGCCGCTGATGGCCGAAGCCGGCGTGGCCGCGATCGCCAACCCCCTCATCAACATCGTGATCCAAGGGCGGCACGACACCTACCCGAAGCGCCGGGGCATGACCCGCGTGCCCGAGATGATGGCGGCCGGAATCACCGTCGCCTTCGGGCACGACTGCGTCATGGACCCCTGGTACCCGCTGGGTTCGGGCGACATGCTGGACGTCGCCCACATGGCCGTGCATGTGGGGCTCATGACCTCCCTCGACGGCATGCGGCAATGCTTCGATGCCGTGACCGTGAACGCCGCGCGGATCCTGCATCTCGACGGCTACGGGATCGAGCCGAGATGCAAGGCCGACCTCGTGGTCCTGCAGGCCGCCGATCCGATGGAGGCGATCCGCCTCAAGGCGACGCGGCTTCTGGTGCTGCGCCGCGGCCAGGTGATTGCCGAGACGGCGCCGCGCATCACCCGTCTCGACCTCCCCGGCCGTCCGGCACAGGTCGACCTCAACTTCGTTCCCGGTTCCATCCGCTGATCCTCCTCTCCGGGACGGCCGGCCTCGACCGGGGATAGCCGTCCCGGCGCGGGCGAATGATGGCTTCTCCCCGGTCGTGTAATCCATTACATTCAAGCTACGCGTCCCATTCGTCATGGCGGCGCGGCGATAATTACAAACGGCCCCGAAGCCTGCGGGAGGCTTACGGGAACAGCCCGAGGAGAGGAATCATGATCAGGAAGTCGTTGACCGCCGCGGCTGCCGCGGTGGCGCTGACCGCCAGCGTGGCCCACGCGGAATCCTTCACGATCGGCCTCAGCAACGGCTGGGTGGGCAGCGAATGGCGTACCCAGATGATCGACGAGGCCAAGGCCGCCGCCGAGGCCTGGCGGGAGCGGGGCGTCGACATCGAGCTCGTGATCCAGTCGTCCGACGTGGACGTGCAGGGGCAGATCGCCGCCGTCCGCAACATGATGAACCAGGGCGTCGACGCCATCATCATCAATCCCAACAGCCCCACGGCCTTCGACCCGATCTTCTCCCAGGCCGCCGGCCGCGGCGTGCTCGTGATCGCGACCGATGCCGAGGTGTCGTCGCAGGACGCGATCTATGTCGGCATCGACCAGAAGGCCTGGGCGATGCAGTCCGCCGAATGGCTGGCCAAGGAGCTGGGCGGCGAGGGCAAGGTGGTCGCCATCAACGGCGTTGCCGGGCATGCCGCGAACCAGATGCGCATCGACGGCTATCGGGAGGTCTTTGCCAAGTATCCCGGGATCGAGGTCGTCAACGAGACGAACGCCAACTGGGACCAGGCCCAGGGGCAGCAGGCGATGCAGACGCTGCTCGCGACATATCCCGACATCGACGGCGTCTGGGTGCAGGATGGCATGGCCGCCGGCGCCTGGCGGGCGATCAACGAGGCGGGCCGGACCGACATCGCCGCAACCGGTGAGATCCGCGTCGACTTCCTGAACGACTGGAAGGCCAACGGCTATCGCAGCGCCGCGTCCGTCAATCCTCCGGGAGTGATGGCCAGCGCCCTCAACGTCGCCGTTCTCCGGCTGCAGGGGCGCGAGTTCAAGGACGACGTCTTCGGCGGCGTCTACGGCAACGCGATCTACCTGCCGATCCCCTTCATCAGCAACGAGAACTTCGAAGAGGTCTACGAGCAGGTGAAGGACAAGCCGGGCTATTATTCGGTGACGTCCAGCATCACGGTGGAAGAGGCCGAGCAGTTCTTCCAATAGGCCGGCAGCGAGCGGGGAGAGGCGCCGGCCACGCGCCTTCCGAATGCGTAGCCCGCGCCGCCCTCGCTCGGTCGCTTCTTCCCTCTAGGTGCCGGCAGTGGGGACGGCCCGCACCAAGCCTCCCGCCGTCCGGCGTTCGAGAGCATGCCCGGGATGCAGGTCTTAAGCGCCAGCAACGTCCAGAAGCGGTTCGGCGGCGTGGTCGCGCTGTCGAAGGCCGATTTCGCGCTCGACGAGGGCGAGGTTCACGTCCTCATCGGCTCGAACGGTTGCGGCAAGAGCACGCTTTGCAAGATCATCGCCGGCTCGGTCGCCCCCGATGGCGGCGAGCTGACCGTCGGGGGGCGGAGCGTCGCCTTCCGGAACCCGCGCGACGCGGCCGCGGCCGGCATCGGCGTCTTCTACCAGGAACTGAGCCTGATCCCCCAGCTCACCGTCGCGGAGAACATCTTCCTGGGGCGGGAGCCGCGCACGCGCGGGCTGATCGATGCCACGCGGCTGCGCCGGGAAGCGGAAGAGGCGATTGCCCCCTTCGCTTCCGTCGCGGGCGAAGGCTTCGGGCCCGATGCCCTCGTCGCCGATCTCTCGGCCGATCAGCGGCAGATCGTCGAGATCCTGAAGGTCCTGTCGGAACGGCCCCGCATCCTGATCTTCGACGAGGCCACGTCCTCCCTCGACAACCGCCAGGTCGAGGTCTTCTTCGACATCGTCCGCGCGCTGAAGCGCGATGGCCGTTCCATCATCTTCATTTCCCACCGGATGGACGAGCTGTTCGCCATCGGCGACCGGGTGACCGTCATGCGCAACGGCGAAACGGTCGCGACGCTGCCGATCGCCGGGACCAGCAAGGACGAGGTCGTGAACCTCATGGTTGGCACGACCGTCGCCTCCGACTTCCAGCGCCGCCACGGCGGGCGGGGCGGGGCGGCGGTGCTGACGGTCTGCGGCCTCTCCACCGACCGGCTGCGCGACGTTTCCTTCGATCTGCGGCAGGGGGAGATCCTGGGATTGGGCGGCCTGCACGGGCAGGGACAGTCGGAGCTGCTACGCTGCCTTTTCGGCGCAGTCCCGGTCCGCCAGGGCACGATCGGGATCGGCGGACGTCCGGTATCGATCCGCAAGCCCGCGGACGCGATGGGCCATTCGGTCGCCTATATCTCGGGCGATCGCGGCCGGCACGGCGTCCTGCCTGTCCGCCCGATCTTCGAGAACCTGCTGGTCGCCTCGCTGGCCGGGCAGCGGTCGCCCTATGTCGACCGCCAGGGGTTCCTCGACCGCATCATGCCGATCGCGCAGCGCCTGAAGCTCAAATTCGCCTCGATGGCCTCTCCGGTCGCGGAACTCTCCGGCGGCAACCAGCAGAAGGTGGTGATCGGGCGCTGGCTTGCCCGCAGCCCGTCCATCCTGCTGCTGGACGATCCGACCAAG
>JAJUFW010000722.1 GCA_029263555.1 Alphaproteobacteria bacterium | reverse complement strand
CGTCAGGTCATAGGGATTCTGCGGCGAGATCAGGGGCGCGAACACCGCCAGGAGGATCACGGCCACCAGCAGGACCAGGCCCAGGACCGCGCCGGGGGACATGAGGAACATCCGAAGCTTCCTGCGAAGCCCGCTCTCCTCGTCGAGCGGAACCGGCGGATCGGTGATCTCCGGGGCGGCGGTCATGGGCTCAGGCCTTGGAATCCAGCCGGACGCGCGGATCCAGCAGGGTGTAGCAGACGTCGATGACGAAGTTCAGCACCACGAACAGGAGGACCATCATCATCAGGTACGCGACGATGACCGGGCGATCGAGCAGGTTGATCGAATCGATGATCAGCTTGCCCATCCCCGGCCAAGCGAAGATGCTTTCGGTCACGACCGAGAAGGCGATCAGCGATCCGAATTCCAGCCCGATGATCGTGACGACCGGGATCATCAGGTTCTTCAGCACGTGACCGAAGATCACGTGCCGTTCGCGCAGCCCCTTGGCGCGGGCAAACTTGATGAAGTCCTGCGGCAGCACCTCCTGCACCCCGGCCCGCGTCAGCCGGAGGACGAGCGACGCCTTGAAGAGGGCGAGATTGAACGCCGGTAGCAGCAGGTGCTTCAGCCCGTCGGCCGTCAGGAACGACCACTTCACGCCCAGCAGTTCCGCCGTTTCGCCGCGCCCGTTCGACGGCAGCCAGCCGAGCTCCACGGCGAAGACCATGATGAGCACCAGCCCGACCCAGAAGGTCGGCAGCGAGAAGCCGAGGATTGAGCCCGACATGATGACCCGGGACGAGATGCGGTTCGGATAAAGCCCGGCATAGAGGCCGAGCGGCAGGCCGATGACGAGGGCGATCAGAAGGGCGCCGATCGCCAGCTCCAGCGTCGCCGGCAGCCGCTCGAGGATGAGACCGAGCGCCGGGCGGTCGTAGACGAAGCTCTCGCCGAAATTCCCCTGAAGGAGCCCGTGCAGGAAGGCCAGGTACTGGCGCCACAGCGGCTGGTCGAGGCCGTAATGGGCAATCACCCGCGCCCGCTCGGCCTGGTTGGCATCCGGGTTGATGAGGATGTCCACCGGATTGCCGATGACGCTTACGCCGACGAAGACGATGACCGTCATCGCGAAAATCACCAACAGCGCCTGCATCATGCGCCGGATCAGGGTCGTGGCCACCCTCGCCTCCGCCTATGCCACCGAGATGGACAGTCCGTCACGCTGCGGGTCCGCGGCCCCCTTCGAGTAGCCGTTCTCGATCTGGATAGCATGAAGCGCCGCGAAGGCGTAGGTCTGGGGCGACCTTGCGACCTCGTAGCCGGACCGGATGAGATCGGCCTCGACCGACCGCCGGATGCGGTTGCAGATGTCGATCTTGTTCGAGACGCCGACAATGCGCGGTGCCGACACAGCCGCAAGAATGGACATGTCGAAATCAATGACATTCATGATGCATTGCGCGACAGACGGGGCGATGTAGCTGCCACCCGGCGCACCTACAACGATATAGGGGTCATCCCCCTTGAATACGATGGTGGGGGCAGCAGAACTTGGTCGGCGCTTGCCCGGTGCGAT
>JAJUFW010000097.1 GCA_029263555.1 Alphaproteobacteria bacterium | reverse complement strand
CTTCGGCGGCCCTGATCTGACCCTTGATCTGGGCGATTTCGGCTTCGTAGGGGGCCTTCTCCAAAACGAACAGCAGGTCGCCCACCCGGACGTCCTGGCCTTCCCGGAAAAGCCGCTGTTCGATGAAGCCTTCGACCCGGGCCCGCAGTACGACCTCGTCCACGGCCTCGATGCGGCCGTTGAACGTAATGGACGGGGTGATCGGCCGCTCGACGACGCTTGCCACCGTGACCGTGGGCGGCGGCGGGTCGGCCGCCTGGGTGGCCTCCGGTTCGTCGTCGCATGCAACGCAGAGAAAGGCGGCGGCAAGGAGCGCAATCGACCAGGCGCGTCGCCGGGGCGGCTCAAGCATCATCCCACGCCCCTCTCGGGATCAGCAGCGATCCTTCGATAACGCATCAGGGGTGGAACCCGTGCCCGGTTCCTTCGGCCGGCCGCCCATGCCGGGGCCTGCGCCGGTTCCGTCGTGGCTCAGTCCGGGCGCGACCACCCGGAAAACGCAAGCGGCAGGGGCGAGTATCGCCCCTCCAGCGCCGCGCGGGTCACGCGCCTGAGATAACGGCGTCCAAGGAGGTCGGAGAACATCTCGAAGAGAGGAACCCGGTAGGACGGGCCCAGCAGGAACTCGGCCTTGATCAGGAACAGAATCGGCTCGATCCGAGTGGCATCCAGGCCGTCCGGCAGGCCGCTGCCGACATAGCCTTCGATGAACTTCCGCCAGACCCCGCCAAGATAGGCCTCGCTGATCACGGGGGCGTATTTGCCCTGGCTTTCCAGGCTGATCAGGAAGTAGGCGACGTCGTACCAGCGGCTGTTCGCTGGCGCACGCAGTGAGTCGAGATCCACCAGGTGCAGGGAGCCGTCTTCGCCGACCAGGATGTTGCGCAGGATGAAATCATTGTGGATGCGCGTGAGCGGCAAGGCCGTGTCCGGGCCGGCAGCGGCTTCGGCACGGTCGATCAGCGCGCCGAACTCCTTCTTCCGTTTCTGTCTCAGGTGAGGAGTATGGCTGAGGGCGTTGCGGACGTTCGCCGCGACGTGCCGGATCCGCTTCAGCCCCAGCTTCGGCGAGCCATCATGGAATGCTCGCAGCTTGGCACCCAGCTTGAGGAATAGGGGGTGCAACTCTTCCTGCCGATGGCGCCCGAGCCTCGTCAGAAGCATGTTCCTGAGGGTGACGCCGGGAAAATACTGCATCCCTACAAGGGTGTGCCCGTCTTTGCCGATAGGATGGAAGAAGTACGGCCTGGGAAAGAACTCCCAGACTTCCGGCATCGTCTCGTGGATGTCGGACAGGATATGGAAAAGGGGGGCCAGATCCTCGTCCCGCACCTTGACCCAGATCTTTTCGACCCAGAATTCGCCGCCATTGCGGCAGGTCGCCTCGACCAAGTGATGGTATCGGCCGCCGGTACGATGCAAGGGCTCGCTGACCGTCAGTTCGATCAGCTGAAAGTCCGGGTGGATCTCGCCGAAGATTGCCGACCGGTGTGCCAGGACCAGGCCGCGGAGCGTTTCCAGCGGCCGCCATCCGCCGTCCCGCAACGGCGCCAACGGCCCCGAGGCGTCTTCCGGTCGAAGGCTTCCCGTACCGCTTTCCAATTGCGCCCCCGATGAAACCATGGAAAATCTCCGGCTCGGAACATTCGTAATAACTACAGTCTGCATCTTGCCGGCCCGCAGCGGACCGGAGGCCGCGAGCGCGGGCGACGACAACGGGACAAGGTGACCCTGCCGTTGGTGATAGCGGAGGCGCAAGGGCCGGCCGCTGCACCCCCGTCCCGGTCATCCACAGTCTGCGAACCCGGGAACGAGTCGGGTGGGATCATGGAAGGGCAGAATCCGCCTGCCGGATTCTCGCACCGATGTCGTTTCGCCCCGCCCCATCGGGTGTCACGCAGGTGTCACGCAAATGTAGAATACGCGGGGACAGCGCATATGTTCATTGTCCGGATTGGCTAGGCCGGATGATCCCTGCAGCAGGGACTTGCGGCGGCCGCGGGTTTGTGGAGAACGTAGACGGCGGGCGTCGCCGAGGTTTCGCGACGCAGGAGAGGTATTCCGTCCGGACAGTCACCAACCCGAGAGCCCTTTGATCATGCTCAACGACCCACGTTCCCATGGCCTTTGGGAGCGGACCGCCCCCAGTGCCCCCGATACCGCGGTCCTCGAGGGCGACCTCTCTGCCGATGTCGTCGTCATCGGCGCGGGATTCACCGGCGTGTCGGCGGCGCTTCATCTTGCCGAGACCGGCGTGGACGTCGCGGTTCTGGAGGCGGTCGAGATCGGCTACGGGGGATCGGGACGGAATGTCGGCCTGGTGAATGCCGGCATGTGGGTGATGCCCGACGAACTGCCCAGAGTGCTGGGGGCGGAGTACGGCAATCGGCTGCTGACCCAGCTGGGCGACGGGCCGTCCCTGGTCTTTTCGCTGATCGAGAAGCACGGCATCGAGTGCGAGGCCGTGAGGGCGGGCACGCTGCATCTTGGCCTGGGGCGGAAGGGGCTCCGGGAACTCGAGGCGCGGGCCGCGCAGTGGCAGGCCCGCGGTGCGCCGGTACGCCTTCTCGACAAGGAAGAGACGGCGCGCAAGGTCGGAAGCACGGTCTATGCCGGCGCGCTTCTGGACGAACGGGCCGGAACGATCCAGCCGCTGGCCTATGTTCGCGGTCTCGCGCGGGCGGCCATCCGCGCCGGGGCGAGGCTGTTCACGGCAAGCCCCGTCACGGCGGCGGCGCGCAACGGGTCCCGTTGGCGGGTCAGCACGCCTCGCGGCTCCGTCACGGCCGATTGGATCGTCGTCGCTTCGAATGCCTATACGGGTTCGATCTGGCCGGAACTCCGGACCGAACTGGTGGGCCTGCCCTATTTCCAGTTCGCCACGCGCCCGCTGTCGCCCGACTTCCTGAAGTCCGTTCTTCCGGAAAGGCAGGGGGCCTGGGATACCAAGCAGGTCCTGACGTCGTTCCGGCTGGATCGTGAGGGACGGCTTCTGTTCGGCAGCGTCGGCGCGCTGCGGGGCACCGGCACCGCGATTCACGAAGCCTGGGCCAGACGGTCGATCCGCAGGATATTCCCGCAGCTTCCGGACCTAGAGTTCGAGGCCGCGTGGTTCGGCCGGATCGGCATGTCCAGCAACAATCTGCCGGCGTTCCACGAGCTGGACCGGAACGTGGTCAGCATCAGCGGCTACAACGGACGGGGCATCGCCCCCGGCACGGTGTTCGGCCGGACCCTTGCACGATATGTCCAGGGAGATGGCAGGGATGAGATGCCCTTGCCGGTCGCCCCGGTCAGGGCAGTTCCGTTGAGAAAGCCCCGGGAAGCGTCACTGGAACTGGGGGCGCAACTCGTGCATCTGGTCGAGGCGCGCCTCTGATCTAGGCCGGCGTCGCCTGCCGGCCGCGTGAACGCGCGCCGATCCTGCGGGAGGCCTCAGTAGCCTTCCCGCTCCATTCTCTTGCGCAGCGCCTTGCGCTGGCGACGCACGGCCTCGGCCTTTTCGCGCGCCCGCCGTTCCGACGGCTTCTCATACGACCGCCGCCGCTTCAGCTCGCGAAAGGTTCCCTCCCGCTGCATCTTCTTCTTCAGGACGCGAAGCGCCTGATCCACATTGTTGTCACGAACGAATACCTGCATCTCGGGTCGTCATCTCCTGTCCGGTAAGGCGGGTAAATCTTCGTCGGCGCCCGGCTCCGGGGCAGTCGTCAAACCCCCGGCATGCCATCCCGCGATCACGGAACGCCGGGGACCGCGATCCTTCGGCGTTGCGGCTCGAATTCACGGCATGGGCTTCGGACCTGAAGCCCATGTTTTGTTCAGCATGGCACAGCCACCGCCTCGCCGCACGCGAATTGCGCGTTCGGGGAAAAAGAATTTCAAGGGCAACGGCCGAATCCGGGCATGGCAGCCGCCCCCGACAGCGGTGAGCGCCGGTTCATCGGACGAAGAAGACGGGCGCGCTCCAGTCGTCATAAAGGTAGACAAGGTCGCCGCTCGTGCGAAACACCGGCTGGCCGTCCTCGCAGTCGCACCAGTCCTCTCCCGTTACCCGATAGGCGGGCTTGTCGCCCTCCTGGCGCGGGCAACGGTAGACGAGTCCGTCCACGATCTCCATCCGGGGGCTCGCCTTGGCCAGATGATCGGGGTCGGTCCGCTTCTCCGGCGCGTCGAAGACAAAGGCCATCGCGGGGCATCTCCTGGCGGAAGGAGCCATGCAAAGGAAGATGGGCACGGAGCCCCCGCGGGTCAAAGCGTCTTCTGTCATGGGGTCCCACGACGCTACCAATTATTTACAATTTTATTATATTACCCGGACATCTAGTCTCTCGCCGTCGGGTAGGAACGCCAATGGTCAACGTCCTGGAACGCCGCCTTGTCCTCCGGATGCTGGCCTATTGGAGCGATCTCAAGGGGGAGCGCGACTTTCCGACGCCTGCGGAGATCGACAAGAAGGACATCGGCGAGGACTGGCGCTTCTGCGCCCTCGTCGCCCTCGATCACGACCTGCCGCGGTCCAGGCTACTCACGGTCGGGAACGATCTGGCACCAGCCGAAGCCCCTCTGCCGGACAGGCTCGGCGAGATCCCGCCCGGCACGCTGCTCGCGGCGGCCGTCGAACGCCTGGACTGGATGCTCCTTCGCCGGGTCCCTCTCAGCCTGGGAGGTCAGCTCGACAGGGCGGATGGACCATTCCTCTACCGAAAGATCCTGCTGCCGCTCTCACAGGACGGTGTGGAAATCGACCATGTGCTGGTCGTCGCGAACGGTCGGCCGCTGGCCGTCGACGCCGCATCTTGACCGGAGATGCCGATGCGCGCCTACGAGATCCAGATCTACTCCAACGGCCAATGGCAGATCCAGGCGATCTTCGACGACCAGGAACTGGCTCTTCTGGAAGCCAGGCGCATTCGCGCCAGCCGGCCCTCGAAGGCGGTGCGGGTCGTGGAGGAGGAGTTTGACCCGGCCTACCACGAAACGAAATCCAGGGTCGTGTTCCGCTCCACGCCCGTTGATGAGCACAATGCCGAGGCCATGGAGCGCACCATAGATCTGCGTCGGGAACTCGCGGCCCGTCAGACGCAGAAGGCCGCGGCTTCGGAGAGATCCGTTCCGCCTCCGCCGGTGCCCGCGCGATCCGGGCCCAGCCTCGTCACGCTCCTCATCCTGTTCATCGGCATCGTCGGCGGCGGCCTCGCGGTGCTGGCCTGGCTCGCCTCGCTCAGGGGATAGTCGCTCCGGTCGTCCGGGCCGGTTGTCCGGGCGCGTGCGCAATGGCAGATTGCCACGGATGATACGCGCCGACGCATCGCCACGGGGTCGTGGCGATATCCCGCTTCCGGAATTCGTCACGCTGATCGCGCTTCTCATGGCGCTGTCGGCGCTGGCGATCGACGTCATGCTGGCTGCATTGCCGGACATCGCCGGGACCTTTTCGGTTGCCGAGCCCAACGACCGGCAACTGGTCGTGACCAGCTATCTCGCGGGCTTCGCCCTGGGGCAGCCGCTCCATGGTCCGCTTTCGGATCGGTTCGGGCGCAGGCCGGTCCTGGTGGCCGGGCTTTTCGTGTTCGCGGTCGGGGCGGTCGCGGCCGCCTTTGCGCCCGAGTTCGGCTGGCTGCTGCTGGCGCGGGGCGTGCTGGGGTTCGGGGCGGCGGCGCCCCGGGTGGTGGCGACCGCGGTCGTCCGCGACCGGTTTGCCGGAAGAGAGATGGCGCGGATCATGTCTTTCGTCATGATCGTGTTCATCGTCGTGCCGATCTTCGCGCCTAGCGTGGGCGGTGCGATCCTGGCCGTCGGCACGTGGCACTGGATCTTCGGCTTTCTGTGTTTCGCCTGCGTCGGCGCCCTTGTCTGGGCCGCGTTGCGTCTGCCGGAAACGGTAGCCCCTGAAGACCGGGTCTCCCTTTCTGGAGAGAGCCTTGCCTGGGCTCTTCGGACCGTTCTCACCAGCCGGCAGACGGTGGGCTACACCATCGCCCTCGGCTTCATGTTCGGCAGCCTGATGAGCTATATCGGCGCGGCGCAGCAGATCTTCGTCGATGTCTACGGGTTGGGCCGGCTGTTTCCGGTCATGTTCGGCGCGATCGCCTCGGTCGTCGCGGTCGCCTCGCTCGTGAATTCGCGTCTGGTCGGCCGGTTCGGGATGCGCCGGCTCTCCCATGCCGCGCTGCTGGGCTACCTCGCCGCCTGTGGCGCCCTGGCGGTCGCGGGCTTCCCCCGGCACCCGCCGCTGCCCGTCTTCGTTGTCTACTTGGCTGCGGTCTTTTTCTTCTTCGGGCTGATCGCGCCGAACTTCAACGCTATCGCGATGGAGCCGATGGGCCGCGTCGCGGGCATGGCCTCGTCGGTCATCGGGTTCTACATGACGGCCGCCGCCGCGCTGTTCGGCTGGTTCATCGGACAGGGCTTCGACGGGAGTGTGCGGCCGTTGATCGCCGGGTTCGCCGCGCTCGGCCTGCTCACCCTGATGACCGTCCTGGTGACGGAGCGCGGCGCCCTCATGAGCAGCCGCGACCGCCTCGGCTCCCCCTCCCGGGATTGACGGGCGGGGGAGGCGGCGGACGACGCTCCGGAACCGTCAGCTCAGGGGCGTGTCGGTGTCCTGCAGTGCCTGGAATCGGTCGGTGGTGTAGGGCTCGATGCTGCTTCGGCTGCAGCCGAGCGAGTTGATCGTCGCCTCCGCGTCGCTCCGGGTCGGTTCGCCGAAGACGTGGCGGACGAAGGCCGTCCCGGGATCCGGGCTTTCGACTTCGCAGACGGCGATGTATCTCGGCGTGCCGGGCCGAGGCTGCCGGTCTGCGGTGCTCATGCCCATGTCGGCACATCCTGCCAGGACAACCGCGGACATGACCAGCGTAAGTCGCGTTTTCATGATGAGCCCCCATCATATCGTTTCGTTCGCAGCCCCGTCGTAACGTATGACCCCGCCCGCCGGATCCCGGGAAGCGGCCGGCAGGCGGCGCTCGGACGCAGGCACGGCTATTGACTTCCGAAAGGCGCCGTCGGATCGTGCGTCCGCGAGAGTCGTCATGACGATCAGTCGAATTTCTTTCCGGGCCGGGCGCCTCCAAATGGGTGGCCTTCCCCCGGATCCGCGGGCGGCCAGGTAGAAGCGGCAGGTCGTGGACCGGGGGGAAATTCTCAAACCCGTCCCGCAATCTCCCTGTAGCGATGCGCCCGCGCTCCGCACCGCCGGGGCGCTTCATGAAAAACCATGCCCGCTCAAGCCCTCGCCCGATTCGACGACGATATTTTCATCACCACCGCCGATTTCGGCCGGATCGAGACCCTTGCCTATCTGAGACTGGACCCGGACCATCCGGCGGTGCCGGTCCTGGCCGCCAAGCTGGAGGCGGCGGTCCTATGCCGTCCCGAGGACATTCCGGGCGACGTCGTGACCGTCAACACGGGGGTACGCTATCGAGTCGACGGGGACGCGGCGCCGACCTCGTGCATCCTCGTACATCCCGATCAATATGTCGCGACCGAGCAGCACGTGTCGCTGGCAAGCCCGCTCGGCGCCGCGCTGATCGGCGAGCGCGAGGGTGCGCGGGTCAGCTACTCGGACGACCAGGGACGCGGCCGGATGCTGACGATCGAAAAGGTCGTCTGCCGGGCCGGATAAACAGAATGCACCGGGTCCTGACGACGGCACTTCGCCGATTCCGCCGCTGCGTCGTCCGCCCGCACTGGCCGTTGCCGCCTACAGCCCGGGGCGACGACCGTGCCCGGCCGGCCCGGGTTCGCCCGGACGTCTATCGCCCGCCCCTCGAGGCCTGATCGCGCTCCCCCCCCCCCAGCCACCAAGCCCATAGCCAGATTTCAGGAGTGCTCGACCATGAAGGTCGTCGTTTGCGGCAGCGGTGTGATAGGAGCTGCCAGCGCCTACTACTTGCGCAAGGCCGGCCACGATGTCGTCGTGCTGGACCGCCGGTCCGGCCCCGGCCTGGAGACCAGCTTCGCCAATGCCGGTCAGGTGTCCTGGGGGTACGCCAGTCCCTGGGCTGCGCCCGGGATCCCGTTGAAGGCCGTCAAATGGGCGTTGACGAAGAACAGCCCGCTGGTGATCCGGCCGAAGCTGGACGTTCGCCAGTGGACCTGGCTTGCGGCCATGCTGCGGAACTGCACCTCCGCCCGCTATGAAATCAACAAGGAGCGGATGCTGCGTCTGGCCGTGCTCAGCAGCGAGTGCATCAAGGAACTGCGGCGCGAGACGGGCATCCACTACGACGAAGGAACCAAGGGGACTCTCCAGCTCTTCCGGACCCCCAAGCAGCTCGATGCCGCAGGTCGGGACTGCGCGGTTCTGAAGCGCTGGGACATTCCGCACCGGCTGCTGACCGCCAAGGAATGCATCGAGGTGGAGCCTGCGCTCGGACGCGTCGCCGAGAAGATCGTCGGCGGTCTCCATCTTCCGGGCGATGAGACCGGTGATTGCTACAAGTTCACCGGCGCCCTGGCCCGACAG
>JAJUFW010000621.1 GCA_029263555.1 Alphaproteobacteria bacterium | reverse complement strand
GTCGAGACGCTCGATCCCGCAGGGCAGGGAACCCTGCCGGCGCTCGCGGCCGGGGCGCCTCCCGAATTCCGGACGGTCGAGAGACGGGGCGACGATCTTGCGGCGATCCTCTATACCTCGGGCACCACGGGGCGGTCCAAGGGCGCGATGCTGACGCATCGCAATCTCGCCTCCAACGCGCAGACCTTGATGGAATATTGGCGCTTCACCGCCGATGACGTGCTGCTGCACGCGCTGCCGATTTACCATACCCACGGCCTGTTCGTCGCGACGAACGTGGTCCTGTTCTCGGGCGCGTCGATGCTGTTCCTGCCGAAATTCGATCCGTCGCTCGTGAAGGCGGCGCTGCCGCAGGTCACGACCATGATGGGGGTGCCGACCTTCTATACCCGCCTTCTCCAGGAAGACTGGCTCGGCCGGGCGTCGACCGCCCATATGCGGCTCTTCGTCTCCGGCTCGGCCCCGCTTCTCGCCGAGACCCACCGCGAATGGACCGCGCGCACGGGCCACGCCATCCTCGAGCGCTACGGCATGACCGAAACCAACATGATCACCTCCAACCCCTATGACGGCGACCGCGTCCCCGGCTCGGTCGGGCTGCCGCTGCCGGGGGTTTCGGTGCGGATCGTCGATCCGGAGACCGGCCGGCCCCTGCCCCGGGGCGAGATCGGCATGATCGAGGTCAAGGGGCCGAACGTCTTCAAGGGCTACTGGCAGATGCCCGAGAAGACGAAGGCGGAGTTCCGCGACGACGGATACTTCGTTACGGGCGACCTCGGGTCGGTCGACGAAAGGGGCTATGTTTCGATCGTCGGCCGCGGCAAGGACCTCATCATCACAGGCGGCTACAACGTCTATCCGAAGGAGGTCGAGAACGAGATCGACGCCCTTCCCGGCGTCGCCGAGAGCGCCGTGATCGGCGTGCCCCATCCCGATTTCGGCGAAGGGGTGACCGCGGTCGTGGTGGCGAAGGCGGGCGGGGCGCCGTCGGAGGAAGAGGTGATCGCCCGCCTCAAGGCCCGGCTTGCTGGCTACAAGGTGCCGAAGCGGGTCTTCTTCGTCGATGCCCTGCCGCGCAACACCATGGGCAAGGTCCTGAAGAACGAGCTGCGGGACCGCTACGCCGGCATCTACGCGGCCGGCTGAAGGCCGACCCCCTCCCCCTTCAGAACAGGAGCTGCAGGCGCGCCTCCAGCGCCTTGCCGATATGCCGGCGCGCCTCGGCCTCGGCCCGGTCGGCCTTTCGTGCCAGCACGGCCTTGAGGATCCGGTCGTGCTCCTCCGTCGCGGCCTGCCTTCGTCCTTCGACCGAGAAGGTCGTGTTGGGCAGAAGGGCCAGGGAATCGTTCAGATCGTCCAGCATCCGGGACAGATAGCTGTTGTGCGCGGCCTCGTAGAGGGCGCGGTGGAAATGGGCGTTGAGCTCCGCCAGGCCGCGGGCGTCCCCCTCGTATCCGACGAAGAGCCGGGAGACGTGCTCCAGCGTCGCGAGATCGCCGGCGGAGGCGTTCTCGGCCGCGAACCGGGCGGCGGCGCCTTCCAGGACCGCCCTCATGGCGTAGAGCTCCATGATCCGGGGGCGGCTCAGCTCGACGATGGCCATGCCGCCGGAGCCGTAGTCGACCAGCCCCCGCGCCTGCAGGCGCGCCAGCGCCTCCCGGACGGGCGTGCGGCTGACGCCGAGAAGCTCCGCGATCTCCCCCTCGCGCATGCGCATGCCGGGCGTCAGCCGGCCCGACCGGATCAGTCCGATCAGCGACTGGTAGACCTGCGTTCCCCGCGAACTTGCCCCCCGGCCCCGCGTGGTTCCCGAGGGTTCCTTCAACTCCATCCCTTCCTCCGTCCCGCCGGCGACGGCGTCTGCCGGGCGCGGCTGTTCGTGTCGAGGAAATACATCAAAGCCCTCTTCCGGTCGATGCGGACCTATGAAATAATACACTTGTATACTAACGCATGCTAATTCGGAGGCAAGGCAGGAAGAGGATGGGGGGAGAGCCGATGGAAGTGGATGTACTGGTGGTGGGCGGGGGCAATGCGGCCCTCTGCGCCGCCATCAATGCCCGCAGGCACGGAGCCGACGTCCTGGTGCTGGAAGGCGCGCCGAAATTCTATCGCGGCGGCAACACCCGACACACGCGCAACATGCGCTGCGCCCATGAC
>JAJUFW010000713.1 GCA_029263555.1 Alphaproteobacteria bacterium | reverse complement strand
TGTCATTCGCCGAACTTGGCCTTCATCCGTTGATCCTGAAAGCCCTGGAAGCCGGCGGCTATGTCGAGCCGACGGCGATCCAGGCGGAGGCCATCCCTGCCGCCCTTGCGGGCCATGACCTGCTTGCCACCGCTGCCACCGGCACGGGCAAGACGGCCGCCTTCATCCTTCCGGGCCTGAGCCGCATTGCCGAGCTGCCTCGCCCGAGGGAGGCTGCGGCGCCGCGAATTCTCGTTCTCGCCCCCACGCGCGAGCTCGCCCGCCAGGTCACCGATGCCGTCCGAAAGTACGGAAAGTTCCTGCGTCTCAACACGGTCGATCTGGTCGGCGGCATGCCCTACCGCGCCCAATTGCGGCTGCTGTCGCGGCCGGTCGATGTCGTCGTCGCGACCCCGGGGCGTCTGATCGACCATCTGCAACGCGGGCGCCTGGATCTCGGCTCCGTCAACGCCCTGATCCTGGACGAGGCCGATCGGATGCTGGACATGGGCTTCATCGAGGATGTCGAGACCATATCGGCCGCCTGCCCGGCCAGCCGCCAGACCATGCTGTTCACGGCCACCCTCGATCGCCGGATGGCTGCGCTTGCAGGCCGTCTGCTCCGTGAGCCCGTGCGAATTTCCGTCGAACGGGCGGCCGAGACCGTATCGATCGAGCAGCGTCTCCATCACGCCGACGACCTGGATCACAAGCGGCGCCTGCTCCACCACTTTGCCGGATCGCCCGAAGTCGCCAAGCTGATCGTGTTCGCCGCGACGAAACGGGACGCCGACGCGCTGGCCCGTGAACTGGCGGACGCCGGTCACGCCGCCGCCGCGCTGCATGGCGACATGGTCCAGGCGCAGCGGAACCGGGTGCTTCAGCAGTTGCGCACCGGACGGGTGCGTATCCTGGTTGCGACCGACGTCGCTGCCCGGGGAATCGACGTCCGCGACATCTCGCACGTCATCAATTTCGACCTGCCCCGCTCTGCCGAGGACTATGTTCATCGCATCGGCCGCACCGGCCGCGCGGGCGCGGCCGGCGTCGCGATCTCCTTCGCGACCCGTTCCGACCGGGAGACCCTTGCCCGCATCGAGCGTTATGTCCGGAGCGAGATCGCCGTCGGTACCATACCCGGGCTCGAGCCTCGCAAGCCTTTCGCCGCCCGTCCGGCCGCCCGGCCCCATAGGCCCGGCCGGCCGCGGGGCGCCCACCCCGCCAAGAGCGGGAAGGCTTGGTCCCGGCCGTCCGGGAAGCGCGGCACGCTGCCGACCGGGGCGGGCCGGCCCGACGCCGGCAGCCGTCCGCGCTTCCGGAAATTCTGATCGGACCGGGGCGGTGGCCTCCGGCCCCGCCCCTTCCGCAGATCCGTTCCCGGCCAGAGGCCGGATGAAACCTTGGCCGAGTTTGGCTATGG
The DNA here is from genome assembly GCA_029263555.1 of Alphaproteobacteria bacterium. Lineage (GTDB taxonomy): Bacteria > Pseudomonadota > Alphaproteobacteria > DSM-16000 > Inquilinaceae > JAJUFW01. Next base: position 207 of record JAJUFW010000713.1, on the reverse strand, counting down.
TGGCCCGCGCCAAGCAACCAGGCCGGTCCTCATGATGCCCGACCCTCTCGACCGTTCCCGCCCCGGAATCGACCGCATTCTTGCCGTGATGGCGCGGCTCCGCGATCCGGTCCATGGCTGCCCCTGGGACGTTGCCCAGACCTTCCGGACGATCGCGCCTCATACGATCGAGGAGGCCTACGAGGTCGCCGACGCGATCGAGCGCGG
>JAJUFW010000006.1 GCA_029263555.1 Alphaproteobacteria bacterium | reverse complement strand
GAGCAACTCCGCTCCTTCCATGAGGCGAACGGGGCCATGTTCTCGTCCCCCGAATACCGGGATCTGACCCTGGTCACCCTCAGCGCGGAGGATATGAGCGCCGAGGTGTCGATCGGCGAGGAAACTCTCAAGAACGAGTACGAGGCCCGTATCGACAGCTATCATTCGCCGGAAATGCGCCGCTTCGATCAGGTCGTCGCTCCCGACAAGGCGGCGGCGGATGCGGTGGTTTCCGCCGTGCGGGCCGGAACGCCTCTCGCGGAAGCCGCGGAGCAGGCATCCCTGTCCGTGATCCCGCTGGACTGGACGACCCGCGACGCGATGCTGCCGCAGATCGCCGAAGCCGGATTCGCGCTTCCCGAAAACGGTGTCAGCGACCCGGTCGAGACGCCGTTCGGCTGGCATGTGCTGGTCGCCACCGGCCATCGCCCCGAGGGAACGCGCAGCTTCGAGGAGGTCCGGGACGAATTGGAGGCGGAGATGAAGCTCGAACGCGCCCATGACCGCATGTTCGAGGTCGCCAACAGCCTCGAGGACGCTCTCGCCGGCGGTACGGCGCTCGACCAGGCGGCCGACCAGCTCGGCCTTTCCACCACCAGAATTCCGGCTATCGCCCGCGACGGTAGCGCGCGCGACGGCATGGCACCCGAATTTCCGGATCGCGACGCGGTGCTGGGAACGGCCTTCTCCCTTGGCGAGGGGGAGACGAGCTCGCTCCAGGACACGCCGGCAGGCCTCTATTACGTCGTCCGCGTCGACAGCGTGATCGAGCCTGCGGTCCGGCCGCTGGAAGAGGTCCGCGACCAGGTTGCCGAAGCCTGGACCCGGCAGCAGAGGGTCGACGCAGTGGCCAGCCTGGCCGAATCGATCGCCGAACGACTGCGCAACGGGGACGATGCTAAGGCGATTGCCGCCGAGATCGGCGCCACCTTCGCGCGGACGCCGGCCCTGCTTCGCGACGGCAGCAACGCCGGCTCCACTCCCCGGCCCATGGTCCGCGAGCTGTTCGAGATGAAGGTCGGAGATACGGCCGTCATTCAGGACGGCGACAAGCGAGTCGTGGCGCGACTGACCGATATCACCGAAGCTGACCCGGCAAGCGCGGCGGAAGCGGTTGCGGAGGTGCGGGAGACGGCAGCCCGGCAGATGGCGCAGGATCTCGTTGGCCAGTTCACCCAGGCGCTGCGCGGCCAATACGACGTCGAAATCAACCGGTCGGCGCTCGACCAGATTTACAGGCCGGGCTGACATCATGACCGTCCATCCGGATTTCGAAGCCTTCCGCACGGCTTACGAGCAAGGCCGCCCCCAGGTCGTCTGGACGACGACCGTCGCCGATCTGGAAACCCCGGTTTCGGCGATGATGAAGCTGGCCGATGGGCAGCCGAACAGCTTCCTTCTGGAATCGGTTCAGGGCGGAACCGTCAGGAATCGCTATTCCGCGATCGGGCTCAAGCCGGACCTCATCTGGCGTTGCCAGAATGGCCAGGCAGAGATCAACCGTCGTGCGCGGGTCGACCGCCACGCCTTCGAGCCGGTGCCCCAGCCGCCTCTGGATTCGCTCCGGTCGCTGATCCAGGAAAGCCGGATAGACCTTCCGACGGAGCTGCCGCCAATCGCGGCGGGCCTGTTCGGCTATCTGGCCTATGACATGGTGCGCCATATGGAGCAGATCCCGGATGCCAATCCGGACACGCTCGGCGTGCCGGATAGCGTCCTGATCCGCCCGACCTTGATCGCGGTTTTCGACAATATCGAAGACCAGATCACCTTCGTGACCCCGGTCAGGCCGCTCGACGGCGTCGGCGCGGCCGCTGCCTATGACCAGGCCCTTGAACGTCTGAGCGAAGCGGTCTCGGATCTGGATCGGAGCCTGCCGCACCGGGTCGACAACGGCCACGACGCGGCCGACCTGCCGGAACCCGCCTCCAACATGACGCGGGAGCAGTATCACGCGGCGGTGGAGAAGGCGAAGGAGTACATCCGCGCGGGCGACATCTTCCAAGTGGTCCCCAGCCAGCGATTCACCCTGCCCTTCGCGCTCCCGCCATTCAGTCTCTATCGCAGCCTTCGTCGCCTGAACCCGTCGCCCTTCCTCTACTATCTCAACCTGGACGGCTTCGCGATCGTCGGCTCCAGCCCCGAAATCCTCGTCCGCCTGCGGGACGGCGAGGTCACGATCCGGCCGATCGCGGGCACCCGGCGGCGCGGCGCCACGCCTGAGGAGGACAAGGCCCTGGCCGAGGAGCTGCTGGCCGATCCGAAGGAGCGGGCCGAGCATCTGATGCTTCTCGATCTCGGCCGGAACGACGTCGGCCGGGTGGCGAAGATCGGGACGGTCCGTGTGACCGAGCAGTTCACGATCGAATACTACAGCCACGTCATGCACATCGTGTCGAACGTGGTCGGCCAACTGGCGCCCGGGAAGGACGCGCTCGACGCCCTGATCGCGGGATTTCCCGCCGGCACCGTTTCGGGCGCACCGAAGGTGCGCCCGATGGAGATCATCGACGAGCTGGAGGTCGCCCGGCGCGGCGTCTATGCCGGCGCGGTCGGCTATTTCGGCGCCAATGGCGACATGGATACCTGCATCGCGCTCAGAACCGGGGTGCTCAAGGACGGCAAGCTGCATGTCCAGGCGGGTGGCGGCGTCGTCGCCGACAGTGACCCCGAAGCGGAGTATCAGGAAACCCGCTCCAAGGCCCGGGCCGTCATCCGGGCCGCCGAGGAGGCGATCCGGTTCGCCAACCGCCGCACCGGCAATCGTCTGGGCTGAACGTCCCGCTTCAATGCCCGGTTGAGACCAGGGCCGGCCGCTCCTCGTCTCGGCGGACGATCGCGCTCAGCGGTACGAGCGAGAAGCCGCGTTCTTCGAGCCCGGGCAGCCAGTCCCGCAGCGCCGCGACCGTCGCGGCATAGGGGTGGCCGATCGCAATCGCGGCTCCCCTGGTGCGCGCCTTCCGTTCCACCTCGGCAAGCTGGGCGGCGATCGCCGCCTCGGACTGTACGTTGTCCAGGAAGACATCCCGCTGCACGATCGGAACGCCCAGCGATCGCGCGATGCCGGGCGCGGTGGTTTTGGCTGTGGTCCGGCTGTCGAGGAAGACGAGACCGCGCCGCTTGAGCTCGCGAAGCACGATCTCCATCCCAGCCGGATCCTCGGTGAAGGCACTGCCCATGTGGTTGTTGATCCCGATATAGCCTTCGAAACGGCCGAGTCCCCAGTCCAGGCGCCGCTGGACCTCCGCCGGATCGAGCGAGCGCAGAAGCGCATTCGGCCCCGGGTCGGCGCTTGCGCCCGAAGGCTCCATCGGGAAATGGATCATCAGCTCATGGCCGGCCTGTCGCGCTGCGGCGGTCTGGGCGGCAAGATCGTCCGCATAGGTCATGAAGGCCAGGGTCAACGGACCGGGCAGCTCCGTCATCTCGCGGGTCTGCTTCCGATTGATCCCGAGATCGTCGATGACCACGGCAATCATGGGTCTGCCGGCCGGCGGATCCGACGGCACAGCGTAGCGCTGCCACGCCGGCTGCCGGGAATCCTGCGGTTCCGCCTGTGCCGCCGCTGGCGCCGGAAGCGCGGCCGGTACGACTTCGGACGGTTCCCGAACCGCCGGCTGGGGAGGCTTCGGCGCCAGCGCCCTCGGCGCTCCCGCCGTCATCGCGGTAATCAGGTGTTCCGATCCGGAGTTGCCGGCGTCCCGCATGTCGGGCGCGGCCCTGGGGTCGGCGGACGGCGTTCCCTCCCCCTGCAGCCGGGTCTGGGTCATCGGCGCGGCGGCGTCGCGGACGGTGGCGCGCACGGGTTCCGACGGCGATATCTGGCCGAGATGGCTTCCGAGCACGAGGCCGGCCACGAAGACGACCGCCACCCCGCCGAGCGCATAGGGTATCCACGCCCGATGGTTCCGCCTTCCCCGTCGACGGCGTGACGGGGTCCGACGGCGGGTCTGGGCGGATCTGTTCTTCGCAGGGCTTCGTGTCGACATGGCCGGCACCATAGCCTCCCCGGGCTGCCGCAGCCAAGCGACTGACAGCACCCGGCGCGACACTGGAAATCGCCGACGGCGCTGGGTACTGTGAGGCACTACGGTAAGGAAGATGCCGATGCTGCTGCTGATCGATAACTACGACAGCTTCACCTACAATCTCGTCCACTATCTGGGAGAGCTGGGTGCCGAGACTGTCGTGAAGCGCAACGACGCGCTGACGGCCGACGAAGCGCTGGCCATGGAACCGGACGGGATCGTCATCTCTCCCGGTCCTTGCGATCCCGACCGCGCCGGGATCTGCCTGGAGTTGATCTCGAAGGCCGCCGGCCGCGTGCCGCTGCTGGGCGTCTGCCTGGGCCACCAGGCGATCGGCCAGGCCTTCGGCGGGCGGGTGGTCAGGGCCGGCGCACCCATGCACGGCAAGATCAGCGCTATAGCCCATACCGGGCAGGGCGTAATGAGCGGCCTGCCCTCGCCGCTCAACGTCACCCGCTATCACTCCCGGGTCGTCGAACGTTCCAGCCTGCCCGACTGTCTGGAGGTGACGGCGGAGACCGATGACGGCCTGATCATGGGTTTGCGGCATCGGACGATGGCGATCCACGGCGTCCAGTTCCACCCCGAAAGCATCGCCTCGGAGCAGGGCCATCGCCTGCTCGGCAATTTTCTCTCGATCGTCGACCGCCGGGTGGCAGCATGAACCCCGCTCAAACCCGACTCAAACCCTATATCGCCCGCCTCGCCCGGGGCGAGACGCTCGCCGAAGACGATGCCGTGCAGGCGTTCGACGTGATCATGTCGGGCGAAGCCACGCCGTCCCAGATCGGCGCCTTCCTCATGGCCATGCGCCTGCGCGGCGAGACGGTGGACGAGATCACGGGCGCCGCCCGAATCATGCGCTCCAAGGCGCTCAAGATCGACGCGCCGCCCGGCGCCATTGACGTCTGCGGCACCGGCGGCGACACCTCTGGCACCTACAACATTTCGACCGCCGTCTCCTTCGTTCTCGCGGCCGCAGGCGTGCCCGTGGCCAAGCACGGCAACCGTGCCGTGTCGAGCAAATCGGGGGCCGCCGACGTCCTGACCGCGCTCGGTGTCGATATCGATGCCGACATCAGCCTGGTCCGCCGGGCGCTGTGGGAGGCGAATGTCTGCTTCCTGATGGCCACCCGGCATCACAGCGCGATGCGCCATGTCGGACCGACCCGCGTAGAACTCGGTACGCGGACCATCTTCAATCTGCTGGGTCCCCTGGCCAACCCGGCTGAGGCGAAGCGGCAGCTCCTGGGCGTCTTCGCCCCCGAATGGGTCGAACCGCTGGCGACGGTCCTGGGCAAGCTGGGCACCGACCGGGCGTGGGTCATCCACGGCCTCGACGGCCTTGACGAGATCACCACAACCGGACCGACAAAGGTCGCCGCCCTGGAGTCCGGCAAGGTCCGCACCTTCGAGATCACGCCCGAGGATGCCGGATTGCCGACGGCGCGGCCCGATCAGCTCAAGGGCGGCGACGCCGAGGCGAATGCCAAGGCCCTTCGGGACCTTCTTGCGGGCGCCAAGGGGCCGTATCGCGACATCGTCCTGATGAACGCGGCGGCGGCCCTGATCGTGGCCGGGAAGGCGAACGACCTGCGGGCCGGGGCGGAGATGGCGGCGGAGATGATCGACAGCGGCGCCGCCGCCCGGGTGCTCGGCCGACTCGTGGAGATCACCAACACTCCACTCCCGGCGGAGGAAGTCCAAGCGTGAGCGACGTTCTGGCCAAGATCTGCGCAGATAAGCGCGACCATGTCGCCGGCCGGAAGGCAGAGCGTCCCGAAGCCGATCTCAGTCGGATCGCGTCGGAGGCCCCTCCGCCGCGCGGCTTCCTGAAGGCCCTGGAAGGCGCCCGGAGTGCCGGCCGGTACGGCCTGATCGCCGAGATCAAGAAGGCATCCCCGTCGAAGGGCCTGATCCGGCCGGATTTCGATCCCCCTGCCCTGGCCCGTGCCTACAAGGCCGGGGGAGCGACGTGCCTTTCCGTACTGACCGACATCCCCTATTTCCAGGGGGATGACCGGTACCTCGTCCAGGCGCGAGAGGCGGTCGACCTTCCCGTGTTGCGCAAGGACTTCATGATCGACCCCTATCAGATCGTCGAAGCCCGGGCGCTCGGCGCGGATTGCGTGCTGCTGATCCTGGCGGCGCTCGACGACGCGCAGGCGGCCGAACTCGAGGCGGCGGCGATGGATCTTGGCATGGATGTGCTGCTGGAGGTTCACGATGCGGCCGAACTCGACCGCGCGCTCCGCCTCAAATCGCGCCTCGTCGGCATCAACAACCGAAATCTGAAGACGCTGACGGTCGATATCGCCACGACCGAGGCGCTGGCCGGCCGCGTGCCGGCCGACAGGCTCCTCGTCGCGGAAAGCGGCCTCTACACCCCGGCAGATCTCAGCCGAATGGCTGCCGTGGGCGCAACGACCTTCCTCATCGGCGAAAGCCTGATGCGGCAATCGGATGTGACCGCTGCGACCCGCGCCCTGCTTGGCCTGCCGCAGACGGCCCCGGCAGCGGCGCAATGACCCAGGACTTCACGCATTTCGACGCCGGCGGGCGGGCGCATATGGTCGACGTCTCGGCCAAGGACGAGACCGAGCGGAAGGCCGTGGCCGGCTGTCTCGTCCGCATGAAGCGTGAAACGCTCGAGATGATCCGGACCGGCGGCGCGAAGAAGGGCGACGTTCTCGGCGTCGCGCGGCTTGCCGGCATTATGGGCGCCAAGAAGACGTCCGACCTGATCCCGCTCTGCCATCCTCTCGCCCTCACCTCGGTGACCGTCGACCTGGAATGCGACGAGGAACGGTCGGCGGTCGTCGTCACGGCGACGGCCAAGCTGAAGGGGCGGACGGGCGTGGAGATGGAGGCCCTGACCGCCGCCGCAGTGGCCGGTCTGACCGTCTACGACATGTGCAAGGCGGTCGATCGCGGCATCACCATCACCGATGTCCGGCTGCTTCATAAATCCGGCGGCAAATCAGGAACTTACGAGGCCGACCTGTGATTCCGGTAGAGGAAGCGCGCCAGCGAATGCTGGCGGCGTTCGCGCCCCTTCCCGCCGAAACCGTGAGCCTGACCGATGCTTTGGGGCGCGTACTCGCCTTAGATGTGAGGGCCCGGCTTTCCCAACCCTGGGCCGCCGTTTCGGCCATGGACGGCTATGCCGTTCGGTCGGCGGACGTCGCGTCGGCCCCGGTCGACCTGCGACGGGTCGGCGAGGTGCCGGCAGGCGGGCGTTTCGACCGGCCGCTCGGTCCCGGAGAATGCGTCCGGATCTTTACCGGTGCGCCGCTGCCCGCAGAGGCCGACGCCATCGTGATCCAGGAAGACGCCGTCGCGGACGGAACCATGGTGAGGGTCGCCGAGCCGGTGCCTGCCGGCCGCTACGTCCGCCCCGCGGGCCTCGATTTCCGGGAAGGTGACGTGCTGCTGAAGGCAGGGCGCCTGCTCACCGCGCGGGATATCGGCCTGGCGGCCGCCATGAACGTGCCGTGGCTCTCGGTCCGGCGCCGGCCCCGGGTCGCCATCCTGTCGACCGGCGACGAGATCGTCATGCCCGGCGAGCCGATCGGGCCCAGTCAGATCGTCAGTTCCAACGGCCCCGCGCTCGCCGCGCTCGTACTTGCCTGCGGCGGCATTCCGATCAATCTGGGCGTCGTCCGGGACGACCCGGTCGCGCTTGCCTCCGTCGCCGATGCCGCCCGTGGCGCTGATCTCCTGATCACGACCGGCGGCGCCTCGGTTGGCGAGCACGACCTGATCCGGGACGCTCTCGGCACGCGCGGGCTCGAGCTCGACTTCTGGAAGATCGCCATGCGCCCCGGCAAGCCGCTGATGTTCGGCCGCCTGGGCGAGACGCCGCTGCTGGGTCTGCCGGGAAATCCGGTATCGACCATGGTCGGCGCCCTTCTGTTCGCGCGCCCGATCCTGCACACTCTCGCCGGTCTCCCCGACCGGTCGGACACATCGACCGCCGTTCTTGGGCGCGATCTTCCCGCGAACGACCGGCGTCAGGACTATCTGCGCAGCGCCCTGGCCCCCGCCGTCGGCGGCGGGCTTCCCGTGGCCACCCCGTTCCAACGGCAGGACAGCTCGATGATGTCCCTGCTCGCCCAAGCCGACTGTCTCCTGGTCCGGCCTCCCCACGCCCCTCCTGCCCGGGCCGGAGAACAAGTCCCGATCGTCACCTTTCCATCCGGTATGATCGGCATCTGAGATGCGGAACTAAAGTAGAACAGAATCTTGCGTTTAGGTTTTGTTCTAGCTATTCTGCTGAAAGATTCGGGCGCGGTGAGACGTCCGCAACGATCGAGGTTCGGATGCTTACTCGGAAGCAACAGGAGCTCCTGCTCTTTATTCATCGCCGCCTCTGCGAGGGGGGTGTCTCTCCCTCGTTCGACGAGATGAAGGACGCGCTGAACCTCAAGTCCAAGTCCGGCATCCACCGTCTCATCACCGGGCTCGAGGAGCGGGGATTCATCCGGCGCCTGCCCCACCGGGCGCGGGCACTGGAAGTCGTCCGTCTGCCCGACGGCGTGCTGGCCACCTCTGCTCCCGCGTCGGGCGCCCGGCCGGAGGCGTCCCCTTTCCGGCCCAATGTGATCCAGGGCAACTTCGCGCTGCCCGGCCGTCCCACGCCCGCGGCGGACAATGTGGGAACGGAAACCGTGCAGTTGCCGCTTTACGGCCGGATCGCCGCAGGCACCCCGATCGAGGCGCTGAGGGATCACTCCACTTTTACCGAGGTCCCGGCCAACCTGCTGGGCATGGGCGAGCATTATGCGCTCGAGGTCGACGGCGACAGCATGATCGAGGCTGGGATTCTCGACGGCGACACGATCCTGATCCGGAGATGCGATACGGCGGAGAACGGCACCATCGTCGTCGCCCTCATCGACAATGCCGAGGTCACGCTGAAGCGACTTCGCAAGAAGGGCAACACGGTCGCGCTCGAACCCGCCAACGCCGCCTACGAAACGCGGATCTTCGGCCCCGACCGGGTTCAGGTGCAGGGCCGGCTGGTCGGCCTCATCCGGCGCTATAACTGAGGCTTCCAGCGAAGGACTATCGCTTCAGGCTCCACGGACGGTCGCCGACCTCACCGGCGACGCTTTCGACACGAATTCCCGTCGGCCCGATATGGAGGGCGTGGGCGCCGGAACGCCAGAGATCGAAGCGGTCGATCATCACGGGCGGGCGGCACCACCGGGGACTCGGAATGGCCGCCACGACCGCATCCACCCCGAAACAGTCTTCCTCGAACGCCGCGGGATGCCTGACCAGCGCCACCGTCCGCCCGTCCCGGCGATAGAGGCAGGCGAGCGGATCGCAACTGAAGGCGTTGTCGGCCGAACTGCCGACATCCGGCCAGAACTCGGGCTCCGTCTGCCCGTTCCGCGCGAGCCATATGCCCTGAGCAAAGCGGCCCGTCCGGGCCGAGGACATGACGAGCCCGCCTTCTGTCCCCCGGACGGCCATCAGCTTCCCGTCGCCACTGACCAGGATGTCCGGTGTCGTCGGCAACGCCGCGCCGACGACGCCGGCAAGCACCCCCAGCAGGCCGAGCCAGCGCCATCTCCGCCGCCAGAGGCAGATCCACAGCCCGCCGAAAGCTATCGCCGCGATTGCCCAGTCGGGCATTGCCGGAACGGCCGCGGCGGCACCGGGCCAGGCAGCCGTCACCCGGGCGACTTCGATCACGGCGGCGACGCCCCACCCCATCGGCACCAGCGCGACATGGTCGAGCCCGAAGGGCGCCAGAAGATAGAAGATCAGCGCCAAGGGCATGATCCAGAACGACGTCAACGGCACGGCCACCATGTTCGCGGCGATGCCGTAGGTCGCCACCCGCTGGAAATGGTAGACCGCAAAAGGCGTCGTCGCGAGCGAGGCGACCAGCGTCGTCAGCACCACGCCCGTCCCGTAGAGCAACAACAGCCTTCCCCAGCCCGCACCCTCGCGCCACCTGGCCATATGTCGGCTGCCCGCCTCGTAGAAGGCGATCAGGGCGATGACGGCCGCGAACGACATCTGAAAGGACGGGCCGAGCAGGCTTTCCGGGGCCAGCGCCAGCACGGCCGCCGCTGCCCAGGCGACTAGGCGCATCGAGATGGCCGTGCGGTCCAGCAGCACCGCGCACAGCACGATTCCGGTCATCAGGAAGGAGCGCTGTGTGGGTACCGGCGCGCCGACCATCAGGGTGTAGAAGAAGGTCACCGCCAGGGCCACGACAGCGGCCCACTTCTTGATCGGATAGTAGAGCGCGATCCGCTCCGAGAACGCCAGCAACAGACGGAGGCCGCCAAAGACCAGCGTCGCCACGAGCCCGATGTGAAGACCGGAAATGCTGAGAAGATGGGCAAGCCCGCTGTCCCGCATCGCGGCGTTAGTCTCCTCGCTGATGGCGCCCCGCTCACCGTTCAGCAGCGCCGCAGTGATCGCCGCGACATCGCCCTCGAGAACCTCGTACACCCTTTGTCCGATCCGCTGTCTCCAGCGTTCCAGTAGCAGCATGAAGGCATCGGATTCCTCCGGCAGCAGCATTTCGGGTGCAGACACGGCGTAGCCGACACCGCCGATGCGCTGAAAAAAAGCATGGCGGCGGAAGTCGAAAGCGCCCGGTATCGCCGGGGGGCTCGGACCGTTGAGAACGGCCAAGACCCTGATGCGGACGCCCGTCGGCAGGGGCCCCGAGCTCGGCGTCAGTCGGACCCGGACCTGTGCCGGCGTTCGCTCCGGCTCCAGCCTCTCGATCATCGGCCTGTCCAGCAGAACCCGCACACCGCCAGACGGCAGGAGGTCCTGCCCGACGACCCGGCCCTCGACGGCAACTGGGCCGATCTCGCGGTCCAACATGGGCGCCGTCACCCGCGCCGTCCGCCACTGGGCGACAGCGAAGCCGATTGCCATGGCCAGCAACGCTACGAATATCGGCCTGAGCCCGGCCGGCCGGCGCGCGAGGACGAGAATGCCGGCAAACAGGGCCGAAACGGCAAGACCGGTCCACCCTTCGGGTTCTGCATCCAGCGCAAAATAGATCACGATGCCAAGGCCGGACAGGACGGGCAGCCACAGGGCCCACCGATCCCTCTCCTCCAGAAACGGGGACAACGCGCCTTCCGCCATCCTGGCGAGTCTCTCCCAGACCGGAAGAACGGGCGGCGCGGCATGCGTCCGTTCAGTCATCGTCCCGCCGTGACCGGTGCATCCGTGCGTCCGTTATGCTATGGAAGCCGACCTTCCAAATTAGCATCGTTCTACCTGGACGCGAGAGCCATGTCCGTCGTTACGCGTTTTGCTCCATCTCCCACCGGCTACCTCCACATCGGAGGCGCCCGGACGGCCCTTTTCAACTGGCTCTTCGCGCGGCATCACGGGGGCAAGTTCCTGTTGCGGATCGAGGATACCGATCGCGCCCGTTCGACCGAGGACGCGGTCGCTAAGATCCTGGACGGCCTGCAATGGCTGGGGCTGAACTGGGACGGCGAAGCGGTCTCTCAGTTCGCCCGGCGCGACCGCCATGCGGAAATCGCCCATCGCCTGCTTGCGGAAGGGCCAGCCTATCGCTGCTACGCGACGCCCGAGGAGCTGGCGGAGATGCGGGAGCGGCAGAAGGCCGAGGGCAAGCCGGTCCGCTACGACGGCCGCTGGCGCGACCGCGATCCGGCGGAAGCCCCGGCCGGCGTTGCGCCCGTCATCCGGCTGAAGGCGCCCCAGACCGGCGAAACGGTCATCGAGGACAAGGTTCAGGGCCGGGTGACCGTGCGCAACGAACAGCTGGACGACATGGTCCTGCTGCGCAGCGACGGTACGCCCACCTACATGCTTTCCGTCGTGGTCGACGACATCGACATGGGCATCACCCATGTCATCCGCGGCGACGATCACCTGACGAACGCGTTCCGCCAGGCCCAGCTCTACAATGCCATCGGCGCCCCGGTTCCGACTTTCGCGCATGTGCCGCTGATCCACGGGCCGGACGGGGCTAAGCTGTCCAAGCGCCATGGGGCGCTGGGAATCGAAGCCTATCGCGACATGGGCTATCTGCCGGCCACCATGTGTAACTACCTGCTCCGACTCGGCTGGGCCCATGGGGACGAGGAGGTCATTCCGATCGAGAAGGCGATCGAATGGTTCTCGCTCGAGGGGATCGGACGCTCCCCCTCCAGGATCGACTTCGCGAAGCTGGATCACCTGAACGGTATCTATATTCGGGAGACCCCCGACGCCGAGCTTGTTCGGGAAATTGTCCCGCGGCTCGAGAAGGTCGTTGGCCATCCGCTCGATGCAGCAGCGACGGACAGGCTGCATCGGGGCATGGCAGGCCTGAAGCAGCGCGCCAAGAACCTGAACGAACTTGCTGAAAATGCAGCATTTTACGTTCGGTCCCGCCCCTTGGAGATGAACGACAAGGCCCAGGCGCTGCTGACGGAGGATGCCCGCGCGATGCTGGCCCGGATCGCGGACCGGCTCGCCGGCCTCGACGAGTGGAACGAGGCCGCGATCGAGGCCCAGGTTCGGGAACTTTCGGAATCCGAAGGCGTGAAACTGGGCAAGATCGCCCAGCCCCTGCGCGCCGCGCTGACCGGATCCAACGTCTCGCCCGGCATTTTCGAGGTCGCCGCCCATCTTGGCCGAGAGGAGACGATCGGCCGTATCCGCGATGTCGCCACATCTCGGAATGCAGGCGCCTGAGACGATCGCCGCTCGTTGATATTCGGGGGGCCGCGCTCTATTCTGCAATCACTTAGAGCACGATCCGAATTCTACGGATCAGAATGCTCCCCTCCAACCGCAAGGACCTGCCGTATGAGCCAACAGAAGTCTGCTGTGACGGACGCGGCCAATGACACCGTGACCCTGGTCGACAACGCTACAGGCCGTTCGTGCGAACTTCCGGTCATGCACGGAACCATCGGGCCGAAGGTGTTCGACATTGGTAAGCTGTACGCGCAGACGGGGATGTTCACGTTCGATCCCGGCTACACATCGACGGGATCGTGCAAGAGCTCAATCACGTACATCGACGGTGAAGAAGGCATTCTCCTTCACCGCGGCTACCCGATTGACGAACTGGCCGAGAACAGCGACTTCCTCGAGGTCTGCTACCTGCTGCTCAATGGCGAATTGCCGAGCCGCGCCGAGAAGGCAAAGTTCGAGAAGCAGATCACGTACCACACCATGGTACATGAGCAGCTGATCAACTTCTTCCGAGGGTTCCGCCGGGATGCCCACCCGATGGCGATCATGTGCGGGGTGGTCGGGGCCCTTTCCGCGTTCTATCACGACAGCACCGATATCCGCGATCCGCGCCAGCGCATCGTCGCCTCGCACCGCCTGATCGCGAAGATGCCGACCATCGCCGCCATGGCGTACAAGTATTCGGTCGGCCAGCCGTTCATCTATCCGCGCAACGATCTGAGCTACGCGGAGAACTTCCTGCACATGACCTTCGCCGTGCCGGCGGAGGAGTACAAGATCAACCCGGTCCTGTCCCGCGCCATGGACCGGATTTTCATCCTGCACGCCGACCACGAGCAGAACGCCTCGACCTCCACCGTCCGCATGGCAGGCTCGTCGGGCGCCAACCCGTTTGCCTGCATCGCGGCGGGCATCGCCTCCCTGTGGGGTCCCGCCCATGGCGGCGCCAACGAGGCGGTGCTGAACATGCTGGAGGAGATCGGCAGCAAGGACCGCGTGGGCGAGTACATCAAGCGCGCCAAGGACAAGGACGATCCGTTCCGCTTGATGGGCTTCGGCCACCGAGTCTACAAGAACTATGACCCGCGCGCCAAGGTGATGCGCCAGACCTGTCACGAGGTGCTGGCGGAGCTGGGCGTCGAGGACGAGCCGCTGCTCGAGCTTGCGATGGAGCTTGAACGGATCGCGCTCGAGGATGAATACTTCGTCGAGAAGAAGCTTTATCCGAACGTCGATTTCTATTCGGGCATCATCCTTCGCGCCATGGGCTTCCCGACCAGCATGTTCACGGTCCTGTTCGCTGTCGCGCGAACCGTCGGCTGGGTCGCCCAGTGGAAGGAAATGATCGAGGATCCGACCCAGAAGATCGGACGCCCGCGCCAGCTCTATGTCGGTCCGGCCAAGCGGTCTTTCACGCCGCTTGACCAGCGTGGCTAACCGACTTTTCAACGATCACGGAACGGGCCGTTCCGATGGAGCGGCCCGACGACCCTATATTGGCCCGATACGGGCGCGACGCGTGCCGCCGGCCGCCAACGACAATCGTCCGCCGCTGGCGGTGCAATTGCGCATGGCGGCCGGGATCGCCGTCATCTGTGCGTTGCTGGCCGGCATCTTCCTGATGTCGAGCTGAGCGGCCCGCCTGCGACGAAACTCCGGCAGGATACCCGGATCTTCACGGGTCTCCGGAAGGCGGAGATCTACCCGCCCTTCTTCGCCCGTCCGGCCCTAACTACCTCGAGCACGACAGCGGCCGCCCGCGCGCTGGGCGGCGTTCCGCCCTGCCCCAGGCTCCTGACCGCCTCGGCCGCCGCCTGCCGTTGCGCCGCCGACTCCGCGGGATCGTCGATGAGCTTCAGAACGGCAGGAGCCAGCAGTGCCGGGCGGCAATCGTCCTGAAGGAATTCCGGGACGGCCGGCCGATCGAGAATGATGTTGACCAGATTCGCATAGCGCACCTTGATCAGCCGTCTTGCAATCCAGGCGGTCAGCGGCTGGACCTTGTACGCGATCACCGATGGTAGCCGCGCCATCGCCAGTTCGAGCGCCACAGTTCCCGACGCCGCCAGCGCTGCGTCCGACGCGGCGAAAGCATCGTGCTTCACCTGGTCGCCCCGAAACACTACCGGGTTGCCCGGCCACTGATCGACCGCCGCGCGGACCTGCTGTTCGACGCCGGCAACGGTCGGCACGACGACCCGCAGGCCCGGACGAGCCTCGGCCAAGAGGCGAACCGTCTCGCCGAACACCGGCAGAAGCTTCGTCACCTCGGTGCGACGGCTCCCCGGCAGCACGCAGAGAAGACGGGCGTCGGCGGGAATGCCGTGCTCGGCGCGGAACCGCGCTCCGTCGCCGGTCCCGGCCGCGGTCTCGATAATCGGATGCCCGACGAAGGTCGCCGGCAGTCCCTCGCGCTCGAAATAGGGTGGTTCGAACGGCAGCAGGACCAGAAGATGGTCGAGGAACTGCGCGATCTTCCGCGCCCGGCCCGGCCGCCAGGCCCAGACGGTCGGGGCGACGTAATGGATCAGGGGGAAGCGCCGGTCGGGAAGGCGGCGGCCGACCCGGAACGAAAAGCCCGGGGCATCGATGGTTACCATGACGTCGGGCGAGAGGCGCTGCGCAGTGTCGGCCGTCTCGGCAATCCGCCGCAGCAGGTGACGGGCGCGCGGCAGGATCTCCGCCAGCCCCATGATGGACAACTCCTCCATCGGGAACAGGCTGTTCAGCCCCTGCTCCGCCATCCGCTCACCGCCGATTCCGGCAAAATCGACCTCACCGCCCGTGAGCTCCTTCAGCGCGCCCATGAGCCGCGCCCCGATGAGATCTCCGGAAGGCTCTCCGGCGACCAAGAAGATCAGCGGACGGCTCACGGTCGCGGCCTCAGAGCGATGACGAAGAGACCCAGCCGGTCCGCCGCGGCGGCAACGTCTTCGGGATCGACGATCAGGGCGGCTCCGGCCTCGACCGCTATGCCCCGCAGCCCGACCGCTGCCGCCTGCTCCACCGTACGTGTCCCGATCGTCGGCAGGTCCAGGCGATCGTCCTGCTGGGGCTTGCGCGCCTTCACCAGGACGCCGCCGGGTCCCTGCCGCTTCAGATCGGCGCAGCGTTCCAGCATCCGATCGGTCCCCTCGATCGCTTCCAGGGCGAGCACGATGCCCTGCTGGACCACCGCGCCCTGCCCGATGTCGAGAAACCCGATCGCCTTCGCGGCGGCGAACCCCTTCTCGATGTCCGCCAAAGCCGTCTCGTCGGGCGCGGTCCGGGTCAGCAGCCCCTCTCGGGCCAGGAGCCCGTCGAGGATCTCATGAACGCCGACCAGGCGGAATCCCTCGTCCTGGAGCAGGTCGCGGATCGATTGAAGCAGGGCGTCGTCTCCCAACCCGGAAAACCCGACCCGCGCGAGAAAGCGCGCCGCCCGCCAGTCGGGCATCAGTTCCCGCAGGCTCGGCCGGCGGATCGGGCCGATCATGCACAGTTCTTCGACCCGTGCACGACGAAGATGATCGAACGCCTCGGCGGCGGCGCCCAGCCTCACCCACGCATGCGGGAACCCTTCGACCGTCTGGGGATCGGTATGGCCCTTGAATGCGAGGATGAAGACCTCGCGTCCGGCCCCGAGGCAAGTTTCGGCCAATCGCCGAGGCAGGATCCCGCTTCCGGCGAGAATGCCGAGCTTAGGTCCCATCCGCGTGCTTGGGCTGAAGGATCTTGCGATCGCTGTCGGCGCGCAGGAAATCCAACAGGTGCTGGACGAGCGGGCTCTTGATCTCCTCCCGCGCCATTGCCTCCACCCGGGCAGCGAGTTCGCCCTCCTCGAGGAAGAGCTTCCGGAACGCGCCCCGTAGCGCATTGACGTCGTCGCGTCCGAAGCCGCGGCGCTTCAGTCCGATCAGGTTCAGGCCCGCGAGGTGCCCCCGCTCTCCGACCACGAAGCCGTAAGGAATGACGTCCTTCTCGACACCCGTCATGCCGCCGATCATCACATGCTCGCCGATCCGGACGAACTGTTGCACGGCAGAAAGGCCGCCGATGATCGCGAAGTCGCCGACCGTCACATGGCCGCCCAGCGTCGCGTGGTTCGCCAGGATGACCCGGCTCCCGACGATGCAGTCGTGTCCGACATGGGATCCGGCCATGAACAGGCAGTGATCGCCGACGCGGGTCACCATCCCGCCACCCTCGGTGCCGGGATTCATGGTCACATGCTCGCGGATCGTGTTGTCGGCGCCAATGATCAGCTCCGACGGTTCCCCCTTGAACTTTAGGTCCTGGGGCTGATGCCCGATCGACGCGAACGGAAAGATCCGGGTGCGGGGACCGATCCGGGTCCGCCCCTCCACGACCACGTGGGAGATCAGGTGGACGCCCTCGGCCAGCTCGACCTGCGGCCCGACCAGGCAGAAAGGCCCGATGACGACGCCGTCGGCCAGCTTCGCTGCCGGATCGACGACCGCCGAAGGATGGACGGTGACGGCCATCAGCGTTCCATGATCATCGCTGCGAAAACGGCCTCGGCGCAGAGGTTCCCGTCAACCTTGGCCTCGCCTTTGAACTTCCAGACGTTGCGCCGGTTCTGAAGCTTGTTCACATGAATCTGCAGCGTGTCGCCGGGAGTGACGGGTCGACGAAAGCGCGCCTCGTCGACCGACATGAAATAAACCAGCTTACCTTCGGCTTCCTCGCCCAGCGTCTGCACCACGAGAACGGCAGCCGTCTGCGCCATGCTCTCGATGATCAGGACACCCGGCATGACGGGACGGCGCGGAAAGTGTCCCTGAAAGAAGGCTTCGTTGATCGTGACGTTCTTGATGCCGACGGCGCTGACATTCGGAACCACGTCGCGGACACGGTCGACCATCAGCAGCGGGTAACGGTGCGGGATCATTTCCATGACCCGCGAGATGTCAATCATGGCGACGGTTTCGCCAGTCGCGGTCGCATCCATTTTCCTAACGACCCTTTTGTTCATTCAAAAGTTTGGACAGCCTGGCCTGCATGCGCCAGAACTGCCGGATCGGCATTGCCGGGGCACCGCCGACCTCCTCACCCGGTCCGACATCCCTCATCACGCCGCTCTGCGCCGCGATGCGCGCCCCGGCCCCGATCTTGAGATGGCCGGCGATTCCGGCCTGGGCTGCCAGCACGACGAAGTCCGCGAGCTTCGAGCTGCCCGCGACTCCGGCCTGAGCGACGATGACGGACCCCTGTCCGATTTCGACGTTGTGCCCGATCTGTACCAGATTATCAATCATACAGCCCCGGCCTATGACGGTGTCCGGCCCGGCGCCCCGGTCGATGGTAGTGTTGGCCCCGACCTCCACGTCGTCATGGATGATGACCCGCCCGAGCTGCGGCACCTTCACATGTCCCGCGGGGTCGATCGCGAAGCCGAATCCGTCCTGTCCGATCCGCACCCCCGGGTAAATCTTGATCCGCTTGCCCAGGATGCAGTGGCTGAGCGAAGCGTTCGCGCCGATGACGGTGTCGTCGCCGATCACGACGCCGTCCCCGATCACCGCGTTCGGTTCTATGAGACAGCGCGCGCCGATCTCTGCCCGGTCCCCGATCACGACCCCAGGGCCGATCTGGGCCGTTGGATCAACCTTGGCCGTCGGCGCGACCGTCGCCGTTGGCGCGACACCCGGGTTCGACACAGGCCGCGGATAGAAAGCCTGCGCAATCAGGGCGTAGCTCCGGTAGGGATGATCGCTGAGCAGCAGCGCCATTCCCGCCGGCGCCCGGTCCGCAAGGCTGGGATGCACGACGCAGGCCCCTGCCCGGCTGCCGGAGAAGACGTCGACGTATTTCTTGTTGTCGAGAAAGCTGATCTGGTCGGCCTCCGCGGCATCCAGCGGCGCCACGTCGGCGAAACTTCGGTCCGGGTCAGCGTCAGCGTGAAGCGTCGCCCGGCCGATGAGAGCAAGATCGCCCAGCCGGAACGGGCCGGCGCGTGTAAAGAAGCGGGGGTCTGCCATGATTGGTCACTCGTTCATTCCTCAGGCATCTGAACCGTGACCTCGGGCAAGCGTTGGTCCAGCCGGGTTCGTGCCGTCTCCGTCACATCCAGCTCCCGATCCGCCAGCACGACTTGCGACCGGCTGAGGATCAGGTTCGCCTCCTGTTCCTGCGCGATCTGGGCCAGGACCTCGATCAGCGTCGAACGCACCTTGTCCATGGCCTCCTCGTAGGCCTGATCGAGCGCCGCCCGCCTCACCTGGGCGGTG
>JAJUFW010000351.1 GCA_029263555.1 Alphaproteobacteria bacterium | reverse complement strand
GGCGCCGCCGCCCAGCGCCGTCCCGGTCGCGCCGGTCGAGAGGTCGGAAGTGAGCCCGGCGCCCGCACCGGCCGTTCCGCAGTCCGCCCCGGCTCCAGTTCCGGCCCCGGCGGCACCGTCCGCTCCGGCAGCGGCGCAGGCGCCTGCTGCCGCTCCCTCCGGCGAGGCGGGGGCGGGCGCTTCTGTCGCGCCATCGCTGCCGCGGCCGCCGACCCCGCGGACCTATCCCAATCTTGCAGACGTGCCGGAACGGCCGACCGATCTTCCGTCCTTGGAGGAGCGCCAGCGGGGGCTTGCCGAGCTTCAGGCCGATCAGCGGGAGGCACGGGGCGCCGCCTCCGCGGGATCCGGATCGGGGACGGCTCCGGCCGCGCCCGTCGTTCCGGACGAGCCGCCGCCCGCCCCCAGCTTCGACCTATCCCGGGCCGCGCCGGAACCCGACGGGGACAAGGAGACGACCGCGCCGGCGCCGGCCGCCGCGCCTTCCGGGACGGTGGTCGCGACCGTGCCGTTCGAAGAGGGGGCGAATGCGCTCGGCCGCGACGGCGAGGACGCCCTGCGGCAGGCGATCGAGCGACAGAAGGAAACGGGCGGGATCCTGCGCCTTGTCGGATATGGCGAGGAGTTCGGGCTTCGGCGCGCGCGCGCGGTTGCCCAGGCGCTCATGGCCCAGGGCGTCGCGGCCGACCGGATCGCGATGAGCTCCGCCGCCGGCTCCGCCGACCGGGGCGTGGAAATTTACCTCGATAATTGACCCCCGCTTGGCTAGAACGGGCTTGATCGCGCCGCCTCACCGGGGTCGGCTGGCGGGCCCGGCCGCGGCGCATCGCTTCCGACGAGGGCGAAGGTGATCGACCAGGAATTCCACCGCATCAAGCGTCTGCCTCCATACGTTTTCGCCGAGGTCAACTCGATGAAGGCGCGGGCCCGCGCCGCCGGTGTCGACATCATTGATCTCGGGATGGGCAATCCCGACACGCCGACGCCGCAGCACATCGTCGACAAGCTGGTCGAGGCGGTGCAGAACCCGCGGACCCATCGCTACTCCAATTCCCGCGGCATTCCGGGGCTGCGCCGGGCCTGCGCCGGCTATTACGCCCGGCGCTTCAACGTCGAGGTGGACCCGGAGACCGAGGTGATCGTCACCATCGGCTCGAAGGAGGGGCTGGCCAATCTGGCTCAGTCGATCACGAGTCCGGGCGACATCATCCTGGTGCCGAATCCGAGCTACCCAATCCACATGTTCGGCTTCATCATCGCCGGCGCGTCGATCCGGTCGCTTCCGGTCGGGCCGAACGGCCATGACATCATGGAGCATTTGGAAAGGGCCGTGCGCCACAGCGTGCCGAAGCCGACGGCCCTCGTGCTCAACTACCCCGCCAATCCGACGGCGGAGGTCGTGGGGCTGGATTTCTACCGCCCGATCGTCGAATTCTGCCGTCGCCACGACATCATCATCCTGTCCGACCTGGCCTATGCCGAGATCTATTTCGAGGGCGAACCGCCGCCGTCGATCCTGGAGATTCCGGAGGCCCGCGACATCGCGGTCGAGTTCACCTCGGCCAGCAAGACCTATTCCATGGCCGGATGGCGGATCGGGTTTGCCGTCGGCAATGCCAGGCTGATCGCGGCGCTCGCCCGGATGAAGTCCTATTTGGACTATGGCGCCTTCACGCCCATCCAAGTGGCGGCGACGGCCGCGCTCAACGGCCCCCAGGACTGCGTCGAGGATCTGCGGCGGCTCTATCGGGAACGGCGGGACGTCTTCATCGAAGGGATGAATGCCGCCGGCTGGAAGGTGCCGAAGCCGCCCGCGACCATGTTCGCCTGGGCGCCCATTCCGGAAGAATTCGCCCATCTGGGCAGCCTTGAGTTCTCGAAGCTGCTGCTGGAGCACGCGCATGTCGCGGTCGCGCCGGGCGTCGGCTTCGGGGAATACGGCGAAGGCTTTGTGCGTATCGGCCTTGTCGAGAACAAGCAACGGATCCGTCAGGCGGTGAAGAACATCAAGCAATTCCTCAACAATCCGCCGGCCGAGGCCGGGGCCCGTAAACCTCTGCGCGTCGTTGCGGGCGCGGGCAAACCGTGATCCCGCCGGTTCGGGTAGGCATCGCCGGCCTCGGCACCGTCGGGGCCGGTGTCCTGAAGCTGCTGCACGACCAGGCCGATCTGCGGGCCGAACGGTGCGGCCGGCGGATCGTCGTCTCGGCGGTTTCCGCGCGTGAGCGGAACAAGGACCGGGGCGTCGATCTCTCGACCGTGCGCTGGTACCAGGATGCGGCCGCGCTCGCTTCCGACCCCGACATCGACATCGTCGTCGAGTTGATCGGCGGATCGGACGGCATCGCCCGGACCTTGTGCGAGGCCGCCATTGCCAATGGCCGCCACGTGGTGACGGCCAACAAGGCGCTGATCGCCCATCACGGGGCCGAACTGGCGCGCGCGGCCGAAGAACGGGGGCTGACCCTGGCCTATGAGGCCGCAGTCGCCGGCGGCATCCCGGTCATCAAGGGGATTCGCGAGGGGCTTGCCGCGAACCGCTTCGCCAGCGTGGTCGGCATTCTCAACGGGACCTGCAACTACATCCTCAGCGAAATGCGGGAGACCGGGCGCGAATTCGCCGAGGTCCTGGCCGAGGCGCAGAAGCTGGGCTATGCGGAGGCGGACCCGTCCTTCGATATCGACGGGGTCGACGCGGCGCACAAGCTTGCGGTGCTCGCCGGGCTGGCGTTCAATGCCCAGGTCGATTTCGCGGACGTGCACATCGAAGGAATCCGGCACGTCAGCGCCCTCGACATCGGCTTCGCAGACGAGCTGGGCTTCCGGATCAAGCTGCTGGGCATCGCCCGGCGCAGCGATGCGGGGTTGGAGCTGCGCGTCCATCCCTCGATGGTCCGGAGGTCGTCGCCGATCGCATCGGTAGAGGGCGTCTTCAATGCCGTGATCGCCCAGGGCGACTTCGTCGATCGGGTCATGATGGTCGGGCGCGGCGCCGGCGCAGGCCCCACCGCTTCGGCCGTCGTGGCCGACCTGGTCGACATCGCGCGCGGCTGCCGCGCGCCATCCTTCGGCGTTCCTGCCGCGCGTCTTTCGACGGTGCCTGCCGTGCCCATGAGGTCGCGGCACGGCGCCTATTACGTGCGCCTGATGGTCGTGGACCGTCCGGGCGTGATCGCGGACGTTGCGGCCCTGCTGCGGGATCAAAGCGTTTCGCTGGAAAGTTTCTTGCAGCGCGGACGGTCGCCGGGCGATGCCGTGCCGGTGGTCATGACTACCCATGAGACGGAGGAGGCGGCGATGACCCGCGCCCTTCAGGCGATCGGGGATATGGACGCCGTGCTCGAGCCGCCGCGCATGATCCGTATCGAGCCGTTCTAGGCAAGCTCAAACCTACCCGCAGGGGGAAACTATGGCTGATAGTAGCGTGATGGACCGCAACCTGGCCCTGGAAGCGGTCCGGGTGACGGAAGCCGCTGCGCTGTCCGCGTCGCTCCAGATGGGGCGCGGCGACGAACGCATGGCTGACCAGGCCGCTGTCGACGCCATGCGCCAGGCGCTGAACAGCCTGTCGATCGACGGCGAGGTCGTGATCGGCGAGGGCGAGCGCGACGAGGCCCCGATGCTCTATATCGGCGAGCGGGTCGGGACCGGCGAAGGCCCGGCGATCGACATCGCCCTCGATCCCTTGGAAGGCACGACGATCACGGCCAAGGGCGGACCGAACGCGCTGGCCGTCATCGCCATGGCGAACAAGGGCGGCTTCCTCAAGGCCCCCGACGTCTACATGGAGAAGATCGCGGTCGGCGCCGGGCTTCCGGCCGATCTCGTGGAAATCGACGCCACGCCGGCCCGGAACCTGAAGAACCTGGCGCTGGCGAAGCGGGCGGACATCAGCGATCTCGTCGTCTGCATTCTGGACCGGCCGCGCCACAGCGAGCTGATCGCCAAGGTGCGCGAGGCCGGCGCGCGCATCCGCCTGATCTCGGACGGCGACGTGTCGGGCGTGATCGCGACCTCGACGCCCGAAAGCGGCGTCGACATCTACCTGGGCTCGGGCGGCGCGCCCGAAGGCTTGCTGGCGGCG
>JAJUFW010000480.1 GCA_029263555.1 Alphaproteobacteria bacterium | reverse complement strand
GGACGTTCGGTGGTGGGATGGTGTGAGTTGGACGCCGTACCGTCTTCGCGGCGGCAAGCCGCGGCCCGACGCGGTCGCCATCGAGCCCGGAAGCCTGGGCATCGTCATGGGCATCGTATTCATCGTGCTCGCCATCTCGCAGTACAGCACATACAGCCTGTCGGGTGAGCCGGTGTTCGCCTTCGGCCAGCGGGGCGATCCCGTGATAGGCCAGCCTTGCCGCCCCTCCCCAAACCGCTACGTCCCCATGGTCCAGGCGGAAGCGCCGGGGCCGATCCGCCCGGCGGGTGCCTCCGAACAGGAATACCGCCGGAAGCCCGATCGAGACCGAGACGATGGGCGCGGACATGTCGCGTTCGTCCTTGTCCTGATGCAGGGACAGGCGCGTGCCCGGGGCGTAGCGGTTGATCAGGCAGACGTCCGGGGCGAAATCCGCGAAGCCGGCCTCCGTCGCCGCCGTCCGGGCAAGATCCAGCAGTACCGGCGGCAGCGGCGGCCAGCCCCGGCCCGTTTCAGGATCGACCGGGTCGTAGCGATAGCCCTTCCGGTCCGAAATCCAGCCGACTCGGCCGCAATTGGTCATCGCCACGGACATGCGGAAGCCGCCGGGCGTCGTCATGTGCCGGAACGGCGAGACGGCGGTGATGCGCGTCACCTCGTCCATGACCGCCTCGGCCCTATCGCGGGCGAACCCGCGAAGCAGGACCGCGCCTTCCGCCATCGTCTCCCGCGCCGGGAGGGGCGAGGGCAGGTCGTCAAGCAGGTCGTTCATCGGTCGTGCCGAATTCAGTGTGCGTCATGGAAGATGATCCCCAGCGTGTGCCGGCGGCCGCACTCGATCCGGGCCACCCCGTGCCGCATGTTGACGCGGTAGAAGCCCCGCGCCCCCTGCACGGGGCGGTGGCGGACGGCGAAGACGACCGCGTCTCCCTGATCGAGCGGGACGACCTCGGCACGCGACTGCATTCGTGGGCGCTGCTCGGTCAGGACGAATTCTCCCCCGGTGAAATCCCGCCCGCGCCGGGACAGAAGCACCGTCACCTGCAGGGGGAAGACATGCTCGCCATAGACGTCCTGGTGAAGGCAGTTGTAGCCCCCGGCTTCGTATCGCAGCAGCAGGGGCGTCGGCCGCGTCTGGCCCGCCGCATGGCAGCGGGCGAGAAAGGATTCGAGATCGCCGGGATACCGGATGTCGTTTCCCATCGCCTCGTTCCACCGGTTGGCGATTCCCCGCAGTCTTTCATACAGCAGGGCGCGCAAATCGGGGAGCGGCGGCGGAAGAGGGTGGGCGAAATATTTGTACTCGCCGCGTCCGAAGCCGTGGCGCGCCATGACGATCCGGCTGCGGAAGGTCGCGTCCCGGTCATAGAGGGCCGCGAGATCCCGGCAGGTTGCGGCGGGCAGAAGCCCGGGGAGCATGGCACAGCCCCTCTCGTCCAGATGGTCTTCGACCTGCTGCCAGTCATAGGCGTGAAGCCGCTCTCGGATCGGCACCGCCACCGGCGGAGGACTGTCCGTGACCGGTCTCGTCGTCATCGTCATCGTCGGTCTCCCGTGATGGGGCGGGTCGGCAGGAGTCATATGGAGAAGGCGGAAGCGTTCCGCATTCCGGATCTTGCGGTTTCGGCCGGCGTTGTCTGGCGAGCCGGGTAAGGCTACCCTGCCGCCGCAACGACAAGGGGCCTGTCAATGCCGGCTTCAGCCAGTGCCCGATATCTCTCGGCCGTTCGTGTCACCGCCGCCCTCACGCTCGTGCTGCTCTTCCTCACCGGGTGCGGGATCAACGCCATCCCGACGCTCGAGGAACGGGCGAACGCCGCCTGGAGCGAGGTTCTGAACCAGTATCAGCGCCGGACCGATCTCGTCCCCAACCTGGTCGAAGTCGTGAAGGGCTTCGCCGCCCAGGAACGGGAGGTGCTGACGCAGGTGACCGAGGCCCGGTCTCGCGTCGCCCAGATGCAGATCCCGCCCGACATCACCAGCAATCCCGAGGCGTTCCGCCGGTTCCAGGAAAACCAGCAGGCGCTGGGCGGCGCCCTGTCGCGCCTGATCGCGACCGTCGAGGCCTATCCGGACCTGCGGTCCAGCGAGAACTTCCTGACGCTTCAGGCCCAGCTGGAGGGGACGGAGAACAGGATCGCGGTAGCGCGGCGCGATTACATCGAGGCCGTGCGGGCGTACAATACCGAACTTCGGACAATCCCGGGCCGCTGGTGGGCGGCCATCTTCTATCCGGACGCGCAGCCGATGCAGAACTTCGCGATCGAGGAGGAGGCGCAGGCCGCACCGCAGGTAAGATTCTGATGGCCGGCCGGCTGTGCGTGCGGGTGCTGCTCCTTGCAGGACTTCTCCTGCTGTCCGTCTCGGCGCCTGGCCAGGACGACTATCCGCGCCTGACCGGCCGCGTCGTCGACACGGCCGACGTGCTGCCCGCCGACGTGGAGGAAAGCCTCGCTCTCCGGCTGGCCGAACATGAGGCGGCCACGTCCGACCAACTGGTCGTCGCGACCGTGCCGTCGCTCGGCGGCAGGGATATCGAAAGCTATGCGAACGGGTTGTTCCGGACCTGGGCGCTGGGGCAGAAGGAGCACGACAACGGCGTCCTTCTGCTCGTCGTGCCGGCCGACCGGCAGGTCCGGATCGAGGTCGGCTACGGGCTGGAAGGCGACCTCACGGACGCCCTTTCTTCTCGCATCATACGGAACGAGATCCTGCCCCGGTTCCGCGACGGCGACCTGCCGGCCGGCATCGAGGCCGGTGTCGCCGCCATCCTTGCGGCGATCGACGGAAGCTACCGGCCCGTCGATGAGGATGAAGCTTCCGATTACCTGCCGATCGTCTTCATCGCCCTCTGGGCCGGGTTTTTCATCTTCCTGATCATCCGGAGAAGGTTGCGCGCCCGCCATCCGAACGGTGCCCGGCGCTGGGCCGCGCCG
>JAJUFW010000656.1 GCA_029263555.1 Alphaproteobacteria bacterium | reverse complement strand
GAGGCGGTCGACGAGGGCCGGCTGGGACGGATCCTGGTGCCCGAGGGGACCGAGGGGGTGGCCGTCAATACGCCGATCGCCCTGCTGCTCGAGGAAGGCGAGGACGAAAGCGCGCTGGACGGGGCGGCCGCGGCTGGGAACGGCAAATCGGAAACGGCCGAAGCCCGGACGCCGGGGGCCGAGCCGACGTCCGCCCGCATCGACGCGAGCCGGCCGGGCGAGAGCGCTGCGGCGGCTGCGACCGGGGAACTGGCCCGCGCGGGCGAAGCGGTCGGGGCGCATGGCGGGAACGGGCAGGAAGCCGAAGGCGACCGCGTCTTCGCCAGTCCGCTTGCCCGGCGGCTGGCGAAGGAAGTGGGGCTTGACCTCGCAACCCTGAAGGGATCGGGACCGAAGGGGCGGATCGTCAAGGCCGACATCGAAGCTGCCCTCGCGGGCGGTGCCGCGAAGCCGGCGGAAGCCAAGGCGCCGGCAGCGCCCGCCGCACCGGCGCAGGCGCCCGTCGCGCAGGCCGCCGGGCCGAATGCGAAGCAGATCGCCGATGCCGTCGGGCTGCCCTATACCGAGGTCAAGAACAGCAATATCCGGAAGACCATCGCGCGGCGGCTGACCGAGGCGAAGCAGACGGTTCCGCACTTCTATCTGACCGTCGACTGCCAGATCGACGAGCTTCTGAAGCTGAGGAAGCAGTTCAACGATCGCGGCGACGTCAAGCTTTCGGTCAACGACCTCGTCATCAAGGCAGCCGCGCTTGCTCTGAGGAAGGTCCCGGCCGCGAACGCCGCCTGGACCGACGAGGCGGTCCTGCTGTTCGATCGGGTCGACATCTCGGTTGCGGTGGCGACGGAGAACGGCCTGATCACGCCGATCATCAAGGCGGCCGATACCAAGGGGCTCGCCGCCATCTCGGCGGAGATGAAGGAGCTGGCCGCGCGGGCGCGGGAAGGCAAGCTGAAGCCGGAGGAATACCAGGGTGGCTCCTTCTCGATCTCCAATCTCGGCATGTACGGGATCAAGGAGTTCGGCGCGATCATCAACCCGCCGCAGGGATGCATCCTGGCGGTCGGCGCCGGGGAGCAGCGTCCCGTCGTCAAGGACGGGGCCCTGGCGATCGCCACCGTCATGAGCTGCACCTTGTCCGTCGATCACCGCGTCGTCGATGGCGCGGTCGGCGCCGAGTTCATGGCGGCCTTTAAGAAGCTGATCGAAGATCCCTTGTCGATGATGCTTTAAGATCCAGGGCCGGTTCGGGCCCGCCCTCCCGGTCCGGTTGCGGGCGGCATCGGGATGGAGCTCAACCGCCATTAGCAGGAGAACATCCGTGGCCGATACGAAATTCGACCTGATCGTCATTGGCGGTGGGCCGGGCGGTTACGTCGCTGCGATCCGTGCGGCGCAGCTGGGCATGAAGACTGCCGTGGTCGAGCGGGAGCACCTGGGAGGGATCTGCCTGAACTGGGGCTGCATCCCGACGAAGGCGTTGCTGCGTTCGTCCGAGATCCACCACCTTCTGTACAATCTCGATGCTTATGGTTTCTCGGCGAAGGAGATCTCCTTCGATATCGGCAAGATCGTCCAGCGTTCGCGGAAAGTCGCGAGCCAGCTTGCCGGCGGCGTGAAGGGGCTGCTGAAGAAGAACAAGGTCACCGTCTTCGATGGCGCGGCGCGGCTCCTCGGCAAGGGGAAGATCGCAGTCGCCAAGGACGGTCGTGACGTAAGCACCCTCGAGGCGCCCCATATCGTCATCGCGACCGGCGCCCGGGCGCGCGTCCTGCCGGGTCTGGAGCCGGACGGGGAGCTCGTGTGGACCTACAAGGAGGCGATGGTCCCGAAGTCCATGCCGAAATCCCTGCTGGTCGTCGGCTCGGGCGCGATCGGCATCGAGTTCGCCAGCTTCTATCACGACATGGGCGCCGACGTGACGGTGGTCGAAGTGCTCGACCGCGTGCTGCCGGT
>JAJUFW010000170.1 GCA_029263555.1 Alphaproteobacteria bacterium | reverse complement strand
GGAGCGTCCGCCGTCCTAGTTGGCGGCCGCGCGAATCTCGTCGAGAAGGCCCGCGCGGCAATAGGCCGTGGCGTAGCTCTGCACGATCGGCCAGGCGATCTCGCGGAAGGCGGCGATGTCCGGCTCGATGACCTCCACGTTGGCTTCCTCCGCCATCCGCTTGAGCAGGACTTCGGTGTCCTCGCGCACCTTGGCGTTCAGCCACTCCATCGATTCGGCGAGGGTGTCGTAGAAGATCTTTCGATGCTCGTCCGACAGCGAGTCGACGAAGCTCTTGTTGGCGCTGACGATGTAGTAGCTGATCACGTGGTCGGTCAGGCTGAGATAGTCCTGAACCTCGTAGAACTTGTCCCCCCAAATGGTCGGTATGGGGTTTTCCTGGGCGTCGAAAACGCCCTGCTGGAGCGCACCGTAGAGCTCTGCGACGGAAAGCGGCGCGGGAAGGGCGCCATAGGCCTCGAAGATCTTCGAGCGCAGCGGGTTGGTCACGCGGACCTTCACCCCCTCCAGATCTGCCGGGGTGCGGATGGGCTTGTTGGATGTCAGCTCGCGGCCGCCGCGCAGGCCGACGCCGGCGATGGTGATGTCGTATTGCGCCTCCAGCTTCGCGCTCACCTCCTGGCCGAGCTTGCCGGTCCAGACCCTGTAGCCGTGATCGATGTCGTCGTAGACGAATTCGGCCTCCAGGCACTGGTATTCCGGCAGCAGCTGATGGACGACGACCGGGCCGGCGACATGAGCCTGGACCTCGTTGTTCGACAGCATTTCCAGCAGCTCCTGGTCGCCGCCGAGCGCGCCCCCGATGATCATCTCCATCTCGATGGCGCCGCCGGAGGCTTCTCTCAACGCGCTCTGCCAGCGGGTGATGGCCTGGGTCGAGAAGTCGTTGGCGCCGTTGGTGGTCGCGAAGGTGAACCTGACTTCCTGTGCCAGGACCGCGTTCGTCGTCGCAAGAAGGGCCGCGGCGGAGGCGGCGGCCAGGATGAGGCGCTTCAATCGCATCGTATGTTCCTCCCCATAGATCGCGCAGGTTAACTCACTGCTTATGGGCAATAACGTATACGTTGTTTCCGGGTATGGCAACGAAGAATCGGAGGAAGTGGGACAAAGTCGCTGAAAGGGCTTCATCTCCGGCCGTTCGCGGGCCATTGCGTATGCATTATCCTGCTCTTATTATTTAAAATTCCGAAATAAGGGGGAGGCGACGATGGCGAGGAGGGCAGACCAGAGCTTGGCTCAAGTGGCGGCGCGTCCGTCGCGCCGCTCCCTGGTGGACGAGGCCTATCGCACGCTGCGCGAGCGGATCCTCAACAACGAGTTGCCGCCCGGCCACCAGATGCTGGAGGAAGAGGCCGCGCTGCAATTGCGGATGAGCCGCACGCCGGTCCGCGAGGCCCTCATTCGGTTGGAGAAGGAGGGCCTCGTGCGCTTCGTGCCGCGCCGGGGGGTGCAGATCGTCCCGCTGTCGGCCCGCGACCTGCGCGAGATCAACGAGATGCTGAGCTGCCTGGAGGCGGCGGCGGCGGAGCGGCTGGCGTCGCGGCGACTGCCGCCGGAGGAGCTGGCCCAGCTCGACGCAGCCATCGCGGCGATGGACGCTGCCCTGGCGGCCGACGACATGGATGCCTGGTCCGAAGCCGATTACCGCTTCCACTGCCTGTTGCTGGAGCTCTGCGACAACCGCCGCCTGCGGGAAGTCGCGCGCATGTTCCTCGACCAGGCGCACCGCTTCCGGCGCAAGAGCATGAGCCTGCGCGAAAAGCCGGTCTATTCCACGGTGAACCACGCCGCGGTGGTGGAGGCGATCCGTCGCGGCGATCCGCAGACGGCCGTGGAAATCCATCGTTCCCACAAGCGGCGCTGGACGCGGGAACTGGACGATCTCATCAGCCGCATGCCCGACGTGGAGGAATAGACATGGCGGGTCCGCGGATCGTGCTGATCCATGCGACGCCGGTCGCCATGCAGCCGGTGCACGATGCCTTTGCCGAAACCTGGCCCGAGGCCGAACTGGTCGACCTCTTGGAATCGTCGCTCTCGCCCGACCGCGCCGCGGTCGACGATTTGACGGTGGCCCTGACGGACCGGCTTTGCGAGCTTGCCGCCTACGCCGAGCGTCGGGCCGGCGCGGCCGGCATTCTCTTCACCTGCTCGGCCTTCGGTCCGGCGATCGAGGAGGCGGCGCGCCGCACCGAGATCCCGGTGCTGAAGCCGAACGAGGCGATGTTCGAAGCGGGCCTCGCCCTCGGCGGCCGCCTCGGGCTGCTGGCGACCTTCGCGCCGAGCCTAGCCTCCATGGCCGCCGAGTTCGAGGAGATGCGCGCGGCGGCGGGCAGCGATGCCGAGCTGGTCACCCATGTCGTTCCCGAGGCGATGGCGCGGCTGCGCGCCGGCGACACCGAGGGGCACAACCGGCTGGTGGCGGAGGGCGCAAGCGAGCTCTCCAATTGCGACGCCGTCCTGCTGGCGCATTTCTCGACTTCGTCTGCCCTGCCGGCGGTCGAAGCCGCGCTGGGGCGCCCCGTGCTGACGGCGCCGCACGCCGCCGTCGCCGCATTGCGTCGGCGCCTCGCGCTCTAGCCGCGCCGGCCGGCGCGGCGCCGCCGGATCGCGTTCCGGCGATTGTCCGTCAGATGCCGACGAAAACCCTTCGGCGGGAACTGTCGATATGGGCGCGCATGCGGGTGCGGGCTGCTTCCTTGTCTCCGGCCCGGATCGCTTCGAAAATCCCCATATGCTCGGTATAGGCGAGCATCAGGCGCTCGGCGGGCGGTAAGGGCGACAGGGCGCTTGCGACCTTCATGCCGACCATGATGGCGTGCGTCGCCATCTCGATGGTCTTGGCGTAATAGTCGTTCTCGGTCGCCCTGGCGACGGCGAGGTGGAACCCGATATCCTCCTGGGCGCCGAGGTCGTTGCGCTTGATGCAGGCATCCATCGCCTCCAGGGTGCGTTCGATCTCCTCGATCCGCTGCCGCGAACGCCGCTCGGCCGCGAGGAACGCGGCCTCGCCTTCAACCCCAACGCGGAATTCGTAGCACCGTTGAATGTCGGCGATGCTTCCCGGCCGCGTGAAGTCGAACACGGTCCGGCTGGGCTTGCCGGTCACGAAGCTGCCGGCGCCGGGCCGGCTGGTGATCAGCCCGTCGATTCTCAGACGCAGAAGGGCTTCGCGAAGAACGGTGCGGGAAACGCCGAACTGCTCCGCCAGTTCGATTTCGGTCGGAAGACGGCTGCCCTGTTGCCATTCATTGCAGGAGATCCGCCGATAGATCTCCTCATAGACACGGTCGCTCAACGAGCGGCTGGAGTCCGTATGACCGGAAGTCTCGCCCGCCGACGCCGCTGCGCTTTTCGTCATTACCTTACGATCCCCTGCAATGGGCGTTCGATTGGGTCAACTGCCCTCGCGGCATGAATGTTCTAGGCTTAGCAGATCCTCAACACTTTTCGCGATGGCGTCGCGCTGGCCGGCGGTCAGGTTCGCCAGAAGCGGCAGGATCGGCCCCATGTCGGCGATGCCGGAAAGCGTGATGCTGTCGTGCATGACGGCGAAGCCGTCGATTTCGGCCCGCAGGCGTTCGAACTCCAGGAAGGGCGCGCGCAGCGATTCCGCCTTCTTAAGATCGTTCGCCCGATAGGCGTCGAGCACCTTCAATGCCGCTCGGGGCGCGATGCAGGCCGCGCCGGAGGTGAAGGTCGCGACCCCGTAGCTCGTCAGATGCGAGTGGATCGGCCGCTCACCCATGCCGCTCGCGACCCGCTCCGGTCCGATCGCCGAGAGTATGTCAGACAAATAGCCGTCGCCCTCGGGGTCGGGGCGCTCGACCGCATATTTCACGAAGCGGACCGAGCCGCTGTCGACCATGCGCTGCAGGCGATCGGGCTCGATGTACTGGTCCTTCTTGATATAGAGAACGACCCCGAATCCCAGCGCATCGGCGACAAGGCCGACGCCGCGCTCGATCCCGGCAGCGCGCGCGGGAAAAGCGGTGGGGAGCACCATCACGTCCCGATACCCCGACTCGCGGACGATCGGCGCCTGGTCCAGCATCTTGCCGAAATCGG
This sequence comes from Alphaproteobacteria bacterium, assembly GCA_029263555.1. Taxonomy (GTDB): domain Bacteria; phylum Pseudomonadota; class Alphaproteobacteria; order DSM-16000; family Inquilinaceae; genus JAJUFW01. The sequence continues at coordinate 2,600 of JAJUFW010000170.1, read as the reverse complement.
GCCCGATGGAGGGGATGACCGCCGTCGATGCCGACGTGATCTCGCGCAAAAGATCCAGGAGGGCGCGGAAGCGGCCGAGATCGAAGTGATAAAGATTGGCATTGCCGCCATAGAGCAGGATGCCGATGCCGCCTTCCTCCATATGTCTGACCAGGGCGGCGTTCGACGCGACGTTCAGCTCGAGATCGCCTGTCCAGGCAACCGGCGGAACCGCCACCACCGACTTGCGATAATCCGCCAGTTCCAGGCAATTTGGACGCATTTTCCGCTCCTTTCCGTTGTCGCTGCTTGCGCGGCCGAGAAGGTCCCTGTCTTGCCAGGGATCATACCAGAAGCATAGTTAGTATGACAGATTGACGATAAAACAAGTTTGTCGTACTAGACGGAGATCTTCGGGGGCGACGGAGCGGATTCGATGAAGAAGCCGGAGGAGTTGAGAAGCTATCGCTGGTTCGGCGTCAACGATCTGCGATCGTTCGGGCACCGGTCGCGGCTCCGGCAGATCGGCTACGACCGCGACGATTTCGCCGGCAAGCCCGTCATCGGAATCATCAACACCTGGTCGGACATCAATCCCTGCCACACGCATCTGCGCGCCAGGGCCGATGAGGTGAAGCGCGGGGTCTGGCAGGCCGGCGGCTTCCCGCTCGAGCTGCCGGCCATGTCGCTGGCGGAGCCCTATCAGAAGCCGTCCACGATGCTTTACCGCAACCTTCTCGCGATGGAAGTGGAGGAGCTGGGACGAAGCTATCCGATCGACGGGATGGTCCTTCTGGGCGGCTGCGACAAGACCACCCCGGCGTTGATCATGGGCGCCATCTCGGCGGGGCTGCCGGCGATCTTCGTGCCGGCCGGTCCGATGCTGCGCGGCAATCTGCGCGGCGGCTTTCTCGGCTCTGGCTCGGACACCTGGAAGTACTGGGACGATCTGCGCGCGGGCCTGATCTCCGAGCGGGACTGGATGGAGATCGAAAACGGCATCGCCCGGTCCTTCGGCACCTGCATGACGATGGGCACGGCCGCGACGATGATGTCCGTGGCCGAGGCGATGGGCCTGACGCTGCCGGGGGCGTCGGCCATCCCGGCGCCCGACTCCAACCATTCACGGATGGCGACGGCGGCCGGCCGACGTATCGTCGACATGGTCTGGCACGACCTCACGCCCGATCGCGTGGTCACGCCCGCGGCGATCGACAACGGCATCGTCGTGCACCAGGCGCTCGGCGGATCGACGAACGGCATCATTCACATCATTGCGATGGCGCGCCGCGCGGGCATCGACCTCAGGCTCGAAAGATTCGACGAGATTTCCCGGAAGGTCCCGGTCATCGCGAACATCCGCCCGTCGGGCGCCTATCTGATGGAAGACTTCTTCTATGCAGGCGGCCTGCGGGCGCTGATGGGCGTCCTGGCGCCTCATCTGGACCTTTCCTGCCTGACCGTCGCCGGCATCTCCCTGGGCGAGGCGATCGAGGGAAGCCAGGTCTGGAACGACGATGTCATCCGGACGCTCGATCGGCCGGTCTTCCCCTATGGGGGAACGGCGATCCTCCGCGGCAATCTCGCGCCGGACGGGGCCGTGATGAAGCCCTCGGCCGCCGATCCCCGGCTTCTGAAGCATCGCGGCCCGGCGCTCGCCTTCGACAGCTACGACGAGATGGCCGCAGCGGTGGAGCGCGACGACCTCGACGTCACGCCCGACCATGTCCTGGTCCTGAAGAATGTCGGCCCTCTCGGCGGTCCGGGCATGCCGGAGTGGGGAATGCTGCCCATCCCGCGCAAGCTGGTGAAGGCCGGCGTCCGCGACATGCTCCGCATCTCGGACGCCCGCATGAGCGGGACCTCCTATGGCGCCTGCATTCTTCACGTCGCGCCCGAAGCCTATGTCGGCGGGCCGCTCGCCCATGTGCGGACCGGCGACATGATCGAGGTGGACGTCGCGGCGAGGCGCCTTCACCTGGATGTGCCGGAAGAAGAGCTGGCGCGACGACGGGCAAGCTGGACCGCGCCGCCCGAACGGCTGCCGCGCGGCTATGGCGCGCTCTACGCCCGTCACGTCTCCCAGGCCAATGACGGCTGCGATTTCGACTTCCTCGGCGCCGGTCCCCGCCTGCCCGAACCCGATATTCATTAACCCGAGAACGGAACGATCGACATGGAAGAACACAGCAGGGACTGCATCCGCGTCACCGGCATCCGTCTACACACGGTGCAGACGCGGCGGCGGACCGGCGCGATCAGCTCTCACATCGTCCTGGAGCTCGACACCGATGCCGGAATCACCGGCGTCGGCGAGATCTCGGACCTCGACTGCTACCGGATGTACATGCCGGACCCCGCGGCGATCCAGGTCGGGCTGGAGAAGGTCGCGCTGGGCGAGAACGTCTTCCAGATCGCGGCGCTGCATGAACGGCTGCTAGCCTACATGCCCGCCTATTTCCGTTTCGCCAACACCTACCCGCCCTTCACGCCCGCGTCCCAGATCGCGGCAGGCATCGAGATGGCCTTCTACGACGTGGTCGGAAAGGCGCTGGGCGTGCCGGTCCATACGCTCCTCGGGGGCAAGGTGCGCGATTCCTTCGAGGTCACCTATCCGGTCT
>JAJUFW010000089.1 GCA_029263555.1 Alphaproteobacteria bacterium | reverse complement strand
GGGAGCTGCGCCGCTGATTGGGACTGTAGACTGGGGTATAGAAGATCCGGTCGATCTCGGCCGGCCCGATTCCCAACTCCCGAAGGGCTTCGTCGACATCGCCGGCACATTCGTGGTCCTGCTGCGCCGCCGCGGCTGTCGGCAGTAGGATCGCCAAGGCTAGGGCCAGGAGGGCGGGAAGTGTCGGGCTTGTTCTCATGGGCGAACGCTCCGGGTTTGAGTTCCCCGCCGGCCGTCGCGATTGGTGAGCGATGCCAGCGGGCTCGTCCGACCCTGCCTGTCGGAACTACGCGGGCTTCCTGCCGAAGAGAAGGTAATTGACGTCGAGATCGCGCTCGGAAAGCTGCCAGGCGCCGCTCAGCGGGTCGAAGACCATGCCGGCGACCCGCACGACCTCGACGCCGCCGGGCCTGAGGCCGGCAGCCAGTTCCGAGGGCTTCAGGAAGCGTCGCCAGTCATGGGTGCCGCGCGGCATCCAGCGCAGCAGATACTCCGCACCGACGATGGCGAACGCGAAGCTCTTGGCCGTCCGGTTGAGGGTCGACATCATGAGTCCCCCGCCAGGCCGGACGACGGCCGCAAGCGCCTCCAGGAACGCCGGGACGTCGGCCACATGCTCGACAATCTCCGAGGCCAGGACGACGTCGAACTGCGCCCCGGACGCCGCCAGGTCCTCGATCGTCCGGCATTGATAGTCGATCGAAAGCCCGCTCTGCTCCGCATGCTTGCGGGCGGCATCGATCGTTTCACGGCCCGCGTCGATGCCCGTGGTCGCGGCGCCGAGACGGGCCAGCGGTTCGGCCAGCAACCCGCCGCCGCAACCGACATCCAAGACGGACAGGCCGGCGAGCGGATGGGGCGCGAGAGGGTCGCGGCCGAAATGGGCGGTCACCTGATCGCGAATGAAGGCGACGCGTACCGGGGTGATCCGGTGCAGCGGCTTGAACGGACCCGCGGGATCCCACCAGCGGGCGGCGATCCGCTCGAATCGTTCGACATCTGCTGCATCCACGGTGTCAGGAGCCCGAGCGGCGCCTGGGGGGCTGGCCATGAGACCTCCGGAAATTGCATGTTTCGGGCAACGAGCGCATCGGTTGCCTCGCCGTGCCCAACGGAGTATGGATACGCCGCTTCGCGGCGCTAATGAAGGCATCTTGCTCTCGGTCCCGCGTCGGCCGGCTTCCCGTTCGGGGAGCCGTTCCCTCAACCATTGAACCAAGCGTCTCGTTCTCGAACGCGAAGGCCCGGCGGATTGCAATGGCCCGCATCGTGATGAAGTTTGGCGGAACGTCGGTCGCCGACGTGGACCGCATCAAGAATGTCGCAAGGCGCGTGCAGGCGGAGGTCGCCCGCGGCAACCAGGTCGCCGTGGTCGTCTCGGCGATGGCGGGGGAGACCAACAAGCTGGTCGAGTACTGCCGCAGCGTTGCGCCCATTCACGACGCCCGCGAATACGACACCGTCGTGGCGTCGGGGGAGCAGGTGACTGCCGGGCTCACGGCGATGGCCCTGCAGGAGCTGGGCATCACCGCGCGCTCCTGGCTGGGCTGGCAGATCGCCATCCAGACGGACGACGTGCACGGCAAGGCGCGGATCCATGAGATCAAGACGACGGAGCTGGACCGGCGGCTGAACGCCGGAGAGGTCGCGGTCGTCGCCGGCTTCCAGGGCGTGGCCCCGAACGGGCGGATCACCACGCTGGGACGCGGCGGTTCCGACACCTCTGCAGTTGCCCTGGCCGCCGCGCTGGGTGCCGACCGCTGCGACATCTACACCGACGTCGACGGCGTCTACACCTGCGATCCGCGGATCGTGCGCGGCGCGCGCAAACTCAATAAGATCACTTACGAGGAGATGCTGGAAATGGCCTCGCAGGGGGCTAAGGTCCTGCAGACCCGCTCGGTCGAGATGGCCATGAAGCATCGGGTCCGAGTGCAGGTTCTTTCCAGCTTCGAGGATACGCCAGGCACTCTGGTGGTGGACGAGGACGAGATCGTGGAACAGGAAGTCGTCAGCGGAATCGCTTACAGCCGGGATGAGGCCAAGATCACCCTGGTGCAGGTGCCGGATCGCCCCGGCATCGCCGCCTCCATCTTCGGCCCCCTGGCCGACGCCGCGGTCAATGTGGACATGATCGTCCAGAACGTGTCGGAGAACGGCAAGTCCACCGACCTGACCTTCACCGTCGGCAAGACCGATCTGGACCGCGCCGTCCAGGTGCTGAACAACATCCGGGACGAGCTGGGATTCGCCCGCCTGATTCCGGACCAGAACGTCGTCAAGATCTCCGTCATCGGCGTGGGCATGCGCAGCCATGCCGGCGTCGCCCAGCGGATGTTCAAGGCACTGGCGGAAAACGGCATCAACATCCAGGTGATCTCCACCTCCGAGATCAAGATCAGCGTACTGGTCGAGGAAAAGTACCTGGAGCTGGCGTGCCGAGCGCTGCACAGCGCATACGGACTCGACGCATCGTAAGGACATGGCCTGATGCCCGGCATTCAAGGGAAATAAGGGCATGAGAGGCGCCCAGGGCGGGCCTGCCCCGGGCATCAGCCCTTCTCGCCGGCTGCTGGCGCGCCTTCGCGACGTCATGGCCGGCTCGGGCACCATCCAGTCGCGCCTCGACAAGATCGTCAAGCTGATCGCCGCCGAAATGGTGGCGGAAGTCTGTTCCTGCTACGTCATGCGGCCGGGCGACGTGCTGGAGCTGTTCGCGACGATCGGCCTCAATCCCGAGGCTGTGCACCGCACGCGCCTCCGGGTCGGCGAAGGCCTGGTCGGCGAAATCGCCCTGACCGCCCGGCCGCTCGCCATCGCCAACGCGCCCAGCCACCCGAACTTCGCCTACCGTCCGGAGACGGGCGAGGATCCGTACCAGAGCCTGGTCGGCGTGCCCATCCTGCGCGGCGGCAAGGTTCGGGGCGTGCTGGTCATCCAGAACGCCAAGCGCCGGAACTACAGCGAGGAAGAGGTCGAGACGCTCCAGACCATCGCCATGGTGGTGGCGGAGCTTGTCGCCGGACGCGATACGGGAGAGCAGGGGCAGATCGCGACCGGCAGCACCGGAGGCATATTGCCGACCCGGCTCGGCGGGTTGACGATCAATCCGGGGCTGGCGCAGGGGCTGGCTGTGCTGCACCAGTCGCAGCTCACCATCCGACAGATGGTCGCCGACGACCCGAACGAGGAGCTGGCCCGCTTCAACGCAGCCGTCGACACGATGCACGCGTCGCTGGACCAGCTTCTGGAGACGACCGCGGCCTCCGGCGTCGAGGAGGGGCGGGACATCCTTGAGACCTACCTGATGTTCGCGCGCGACCGGGGCTGGCTCGGGCGGATCCACGAGGCGATCAACGCCGGCCTGACGGCCGAGGCGGCGGTGCAGCGCGTCCAGAACGACATGCGCGCCCGCATGGCGCATTTGACGGACCCCTATATCCGCGAGCGGCTCTACGACTTCGACGACCTGACCAACCGGCTGCTGCTTCACCTGTCCGGAAAGGTCTCGGCAGCCGATTCTGGCACGCTGCCCGACGACGTGGTACTGGTCGCCCGGTCCATCGGGCCGGCGGAACTGCTGGACTACGACCGGCGGCGGCTCCGGGCGCTCATCCTCGAGGACGGGTCGGCCACGAGCCATGTCGCGATCGTCGCCCGGGCCCTGGATATCCCGGTGGTCGGGCGGGTCAGCGAAGCGATGTCCCTGATCGAGCCCCTGGACCCGGTGATCGTCGACGGCGATCACGGCCAGGTCTTCGTGCGTCCGGCGGAGGATATCCAGGAGCTGTTCCAGCAGAATGTGGAACTGCGGGCGCGGCGGCGGCAGGAATATGCGGAGCTGGCGAGACTCCCCCCGGAGAGCAGGGACGGGGTCCGCATCTCCCTCAACATCAATGCCGGGCTTCTGGTCGACATTCCGCATCTGGAGTCGACCGGCGCCGATGGCGTCGGACTCTTCCGGACGGAAATCCCGTTCATGGTCCGCACCAACTTCCCGGATGTCGCCTCCCAGACCGAGTTCTACGCCAAGGTCCTGGACCATGCGGGCGAAAGGCCCGTCCATTTCCGGACGCTCGATGTCGGCGGCGACAAGAAGCTGCCCTATCTCGACGCCCAGGATCAGGAGAACCCGGCGCTCGGCTGGCGGGCGATCCGGATCGGGCTCGATCGCCCGGCCATGCTGCGCGCTCAGCTGAGGGCGCTGATCCGGGCCGCCGCGGGGCGCGAACTCAGGGTCATGTTCCCGATGGTGGCCAGCGTCGCGGAGTTCGACGCCGCGCGTCGGCTCCTTGACATGGAGCTGGAGCGCGCGCGCCGCGACGGTTTTCCCTTGCCCCGCGATCTCCGGGTCGGCGTGATGCTGGAGGTGCCGGCGCTGCTTTGGCAGCTCCCACAGCTATTACCCCGGATCGATTTCCTGTCGGTCGGGTCGAACGATCTGGCGCAGTACCTTTTCGCGGCCGACCGCGGCAATCCGAAGGTCGCGCGACGCTACGATCCGCTGTCGCCGCCGATGCTGAACATGTTGAGGACGCTGGTGCGCGATTGCGACGCCGCCGGGGTGCCGGTGAGCCTCTGCGGCGAAATGGCCAGCCGGCCACTCGAGGCGATGGCACTGGTCGGCGTCGGCTTCCGCAGCCTGTCCATGACCCCCGGCGCGTTCGGCGCGGTCAAGACGATGATCCGCCGGCTGGAGGTGGGGCCGCTTGCCCGCTACGTCGACACCCTGTGCGGCAGCGCGGAGGCTTCGGTGCGCGAGCGGCTGAAATTCTACGCCATGGACCACGGCGTACCGGTCTGAGCCCCGTGCCCTTTGCCTCCCGGCGGATTTTCGGTAAGAAGATTCCGGTCCGGCCGGCGCCCTACCACGGAATTCATTTACCAAATAATGATGAATCCGACCGCACAATGCCCGGCAGCTAGCGGAATAACTTTGATCACGGCGTGACGCATGCCTCAAGGCAAGAGAAGGTTCGCCCTGTTGGCGGAACACGACGCAACCGGACCCGAACCTGGGAGCGAGGCGGAATACGGCTCGGTGGCCGCGATTCTGCGTGAGGCGCGGGAACGCGCCGGCTACGACCTTCGGGATGTGGCCGAGACGCTGCGCATCCGCTACGTCTATCTCGAGGCGATTGAGGCGGGGCGGTTCAAGGAACTGCCGGGCCTGGTCTATGCCGTCGGATTCGTGCGGACCTATGCGGATCTCCTGCACCTGGACGCCGAGGAGATCGTCCGGCGGTTCAAGGACGAGGTCGCCGGGATCGACACGCACACCCAGCTGAACTTTCCGGCCCCGGTGCCGGAGGGCAAGGTGCCCGGCGGGGCGCTGCTGCTGATCGCCCTGCTGCTGGCCGTCCTAGCCTATGGCGGCTGGTACTATCTGTCGTCGCAGGACCGGAACGTCGCCGATTTCCTCCCCGATCTGCCGGCGCGATTCGCCGCGCTGCTGGACCAGGGAGCCAGCGGAGACGCCGAGCCGTCCGCCGCCACCACGCCGTCCGCCGTGGCGGAAACGCCGGCTGCGGTTTCCACGGGCACGCCGGAGGAGGAGGAATCGGAAGCCCAGCTTGCCGAGGCGCCGGTTGCGACGACCACCGATCCGACCGATGCCCCCGGCCGCGGCGAGCCGGACCAGAGCGCAGGCGAGAGCGCGCCAGCGACGGCGTCCGACATGGCCGAACCCCAGGAGCCTGCGGCGGAAGCCGCGCCCGAACTCCCGGACGAGGGAACCGCCGGGACGGCCGATACCGGCGAGGCGGCCGATGCGGGCGTCGAAACGACCGGTGGAACCCTGGCCGAACCCGCCGACCAGCCTGCCGAGCCCGCGGCGCCGACGGTTTCCGCCGCCCCGACCGAAGAGGATCCGGCCGGGACGGAAGATGTCGCCGCCCTGCCGCCCCCGCCCGCGCCGCCTGCGACGGAGCCGAGGCCCGCGGAGAACGCCTCGACCGGTTCGCCCGCCGGCGAGACCGGCATCGTCGTCACCGCGACGGCTCAAAGCTGGGTCCAGGTGCGCGACTCGAACGGCAATCTCGTCATGACCCGGATCCTGGAACCGGGCGAAGTCTACCGCGTCCCGAACACCCCGGGACTGCGGATGGTCACGGGCAATGCCGGCGGTATCCGGATCACGGTCGACGGCGTCGAGACGCCGTCGCTCGGCGGCATGGGCGACGTGGTGCGGAACATCGTGCTCGATGGCGAGCGACTGCTGGCGGGGACGGCGGTAGGCCGCTGACGCCTTCCGAACGGGCGCGGCCTCACCCGCGGCATCGGATATCGGGCCGTTGCGGGGCCGGGCAATCGACCCTACCTTTCAGCCGAGCCCGAGTCCGGCGTATAACCGCAGGGACCGGATCCAATCTTCCCCCGGAACGCCCATGACCGCCGTCCGCCCCTACCGCCAGATTGCCCGCCGCAAATGCCGCCAGATCATGGTCGGCAAGGTGCCCGTCGGCGGAGACGCACCGATATCGGTGCAGTCCATGACGAATACCCTGACGAAGGATGTGAAGGCGACGATCGAGCAGATCCGCCGTCTTGAGATCGCCGGGGCGGATATCGTGCGCGTCTCCTGCCCGGACGAGGAGTCCAGCGCGGCGCTCAAGGAGATCGTGCCGGAAGTCACGGTGCCGATCGTCGCCGACATTCATTTCCATTACCGGCGGGGCATCGAGGCTGCGGAGAACGGCGCGGCCTGCCTGCGGATCAATCCCGGCAATATCGGCGGCCGGGACCGCGTCAAGGAGATCGTCAAGGCGGCGCGGGACAACAACTGCTCGATCCGTATCGGCGTCAATGCGGGTTCGCTCGAGCGCGAGCTTCTGGAGCGCCATGGCGAACCCTGCCCGGAGGCGATGGTCGAAAGCGCCCTCAACCATGCCCGGCTGCTCGAGGACGAGGACTTCCTGAACTTCAAGATCTCGGTGAAGGCCTCTGACGTGTTCCTGGCGGTCGCCGCCTATCAACAGCTGGCCGAGGCCTGCGCCTATCCGCTCCATCTCGGGATCACCGAGGCCGGCGGGCTCACGACCGGGACGGTCAAGAGCTCGATCGGCATGGGGATGCTGCTCTGGTCGGGCATCGGCGACACCATCCGCGTGTCGCTGTCGGCGGACCCGGTGGAGGAGGTGAAAGTCGGCTTCGACATCCTCAAGTCGCTGGGCTTGCGCCACCGCGGCGTGAACGTGATCGCGTGCCCGTCCTGCGCGCGCCAGCAGTTCGACGTCATAGAGACGGTGCGCGTCCTGGAAGAACGGCTTGCCCATATCACGGCGCCCCTGACCGTCTCGGTGATCGGCTGCGTCGTCAACGGCCCGGGAGAGGCGCTCATGACCGATATCGGCTTCACGGGCGGCGGAAAGGGCGTTCATCAGGTCTATGTGAACGGCCTGCCGCATCACCGGCTGAAGGACCAGTCGATCGTCGACCATCTGGTCGAAATGGTGGAGGCGAAGGCCCGGGAGATCGAGGCAAGGGAAGCCGAGGCGCGGGCCGAAGGCGCTGCCGTGGCGGAGTAGACAGGCACCCCTTTTATGCGTCATTAAGCGGCAGCCCGTCGTGGAAGGCCGACGAGATCGTCCTGCGGCGGGCCGTCCGCCTTCGCCCGCCCGTGGGCCGTCGGGCCGACAGGACCGGGACCGGCTGCGGATTTGCGCCGCCCGATGCGGTCCGGCGGCAGAGGTTTGAGGATCGATCCGGTGAGCATCGAAGAGAATTTCAACCGCGTCCTGGCGCGCTTCGCGGAGTTGCGCGACACCCTGGCATCGCCCGCGCTGGAGCTCGAGCGCCTGGCGGCCCTGTCGAAGGAGTATTCCGATCTTGAGCCGATCGCCGCCGAGATCGAGGCCCTGCGCTCGGCCCGCGCGGAGCTGGAGGACCTGGGGCAGATGATGGCGGATCCCGCGGCCGACCCAGAAATGCGCGGGCTTGCCGAAGAGGAATACTACGCCCTCAAGGAGCGCCTTCCGGAGATCGAGCGCCGGGTGCAGGTGCTGCTTCTGCCGCGCGACGAGGCCGACGAGAAGAATGTCATCCTGGAGGTGCGTGCCGGAACCGGCGGCGAGGAGGCGGCGCTCTTCGCGGCCGACATGTTCTCCAGGTATCAGAAATATGCCGGCCTTCAGGGCTGGCGCTTCGAAATCATGGAGGCGAGCGAGACCGGCATCGGGGGCTACAAGGAGGCGGTTGCCAACATCACCGGCCGGAACGTCTACGCCCGGCTGAAATTCGAAAGCGGCGTCCACCGGGTCCAGCGCGTTCCGGAAACCGAAGCCTCGGGCCGCATCCATACCTCCGCGGCCACCGTTGCCGTTCTTCCCGACGTCGAGGAGGTGGATGTCGAGATCGACGAGAAGGATCTTCGCATCGACGTCTACCGCGCCTCCGGCGCCGGCGGGCAGCACGTCAACAAGACCGAGAGCGCGGTCCGCATCACCCATCTGCCGACGGGCATCGTGGTCGCGCAGCAGGACGAGAAGTCGCAGCACAAGAACAAGGCGAAGGCGATGAAGATCCTGCGCGCACGGCTTTACGAGCAGCAGCGTGCCGCGCAGCAGGCCGAACGGGCCGCCGACCGGCGCAGTCAGGTCGGCTCGGGGGACCGGTCGGAACGGATCCGGACCTACAATTTCCCGCAAGGCCGGGTCACCGACCACCGGATCAACCTGACGCTCTACAAGATCTACATGGTGATGTCCGGCGTGGCGCTGGACGTGATCATCGACGCGCTGATCGCGGAGGACGAGGCCGCGCGCCTCGCCGACCTCTCCTGACCGGTGCGCCGACCCTCGGCGCGGTTCGGGCCGCGCTTGCCGCGGAACTCGCGAAAGCCGGGATCGAGGATGCGCCGACCGATGCCCGCCTGCTGCTGCAGCATGCGCTGGGTCTCGACCGTGGACAGCTTCT
>JAJUFW010000420.1 GCA_029263555.1 Alphaproteobacteria bacterium | reverse complement strand
GGCAAGCACTTCTTCGAGGGCACGCCGGACCCGGTCAACGGCAAGATCACGATCCCGAACCGCCCGGGCCTCGGCTTCACGCCGAAATACGACGCGCTCGAGGAAGCGCGCGTCAAGAACCCGGAAGACAGCCGGCTGACGAACCGCGACGCCCACGGCTATCTGCTGCGTCACTGATCCCCGACGACGCGGATTACGAGGCTTCATGGAACCGGACCGCTCCTCGCCGGAAGCGAGGGGCGGCTCGGCCTCCCGGAAAAGGGAGGCATCTCGGCTGCCGAAGAGGCAGCCGATCGCTAGCAAAGTACTTGGGAGGACCCTTATGAGTTCACTGGATCTGGCATCCGTCTGCACCCGGGGCCGCGCGGCCTTCCTGGGGGCGTTCGCCGCAGCCGCGATGCTTGCAACCCCCGCCCTCGCGGAATATCCCGAGCGCGACATCACCATGGTGATCCCGTTCGGCGTCGGCGGCGGTTCGGATGTCCTCGCCCGCACCATCGGCAACGTGATCCAGGAGCGCAACCTGCTCCCGGTCGCGCTCCTGCCGGAAAACTGGCCGGGCGGCAGCGGCGCCGTCGGCTACAGCCTGGTCGCCAAGGCCGAGGGCAATCCCTATTACGTCGCGACCGTCAGCGTCAGCTTCTTCACGACGCCGCTGCTGGGCGGATCGCCGGTCAGCTACCGCGACTTCACCCCGCTCGCCGGGATCGCCCAGTCGCCGTACCTCCTGGTCGCCCGCGCGGATTCCGAGTACCAGACGCTCGATGACCTGAAGAAGGCGTCGCGCCTCACCACCGGCACCGTCGGGGTCGTTTCCGACGCGGCCCTTCTCGCCAAGATGACCTCGAACGAACTCGGCGTTCAGATCGACCCGGTCCCGTTCGACGGCGAGGGCGAGGTCCTGGCCTCGCTGCTGGGCGGCCATGTCGACATCGGCTACTTCAACCCGAGCGAGGTCCTGCCGCAGATCGAGGCGGGCACGCTGCGTGCGCTGGCCGTCAGCTCGGCGAAGCGGGCCGACGCGGCTCCGGACGTCCCGACTTTCTCCGAACTGGGCTACGACATCGTCCACACCCAGATCCGCGGCCTGGTCATGCCGAAGGGCGTCGATGCGGAAGTCGTCCAGTACTGGGAGAAGATCCTGGAAGAGGTCGCCCACAGCGACCAGTGGCGCGAACAGTATGTCGAGCGCTTCCACGATATTCCGGACTACCTGTCGAGCGAGCAGTTCGGAGAGGCGATCGTCGAAACCAGCAACCGCTACGAGCGGCTGATGCGGGAGCTCGGCATCATCGAGTGATGCCGGGCTGACCGGAAGGTCAGTCCTTCCCGGACGATACTGCCGCGGCGGCATGGGCCCGTCGCGGCAGTATCCGCATCGACCGGCAACGGTCCGGATCGAAGCGGCGCCCGGCGATCCGCCCGGCAGATCCCCTGCCGGCGGATCGAGGCCCCCCCTCCCGACGCGGAGAGCGACAAGTGAACATCCGTCATCTAGACCAGATCGTGGCCTTATGCCTCACGGGCTTCGGCGCCTACCTCATCTGGGCCGGAATTGATTACGGCCTGATGCGGGGCACGACGCCCGGCGCCGGCTACTTCCCGGCGCTCATCGGCGGCCTCATCGTCGTCCTCAGCATCGTCAATCTGGCCCGCAGCCTCGGCGGCATCGAGAAGGTCAAGGCGACCATGTCCCGTCGCGAGGTGGCGCAGTTCGTCGGCATCGTCGTGGCGCTGCTCGTGTTCGTCTTCATAACCCCGTGGTTCGGAATGACGCTCGCCGCCATGCTGCTGATGCCGGTCACGGCCTTCATCATCCGGCCCTCGACCGACCGCCGGTTCGTCCTGCAGGTCGTCCTGATTTCGGTGCTGGCGCCGATCATCTGCAAGTTTGCCTTCGGCGAGTTGCTGAACGTCCCGATCCCCACGGGAGTGTTCGGCTTCTAAGCGCGGCCAACGCGTAGCCTAAAGGGAGAAACCAATGGACATCATCAGCCTCCTGCTCGGGGGCATCGTCAACGCGTTGGAACCGGCGGTCCTTGCCTCGACCATCTTCGGCGCCATCATCGGGCTTCTGATCGGTGCGCTGCCGGGCCTCGGTCCGACCGCCGGCGTCGCCATCATGCTGCCGGTCGCGGTCAGCTTGGGCGGCGTGGCCGCGCTGGCCTGCCTCGCCGGCGTCTATTACGGCTCGATGTTCGGGGGCGCGATCACCTCGATCCTGCTGGGGATCCCCGGGGATGCCCCTTCGGTCATGACCGTTCTCGACGGCTATCCCATGGCCCAGAAGGGCGAGGCCGGACGGGCGCTGGGAATGAGCGTCTTCGCGTCCTTCTTCGGCGGCCTGCTCGGCCTCATCGGTCTCGTCGCGCTCTCGGTCCCGATTTCCCGGGCAGCGCTCGCCTTCGGCCCGACCGAAATGACGGCGCTCATGTTCTTCGCCCTGTCCCTGGTCAGCGTGCTGGGCGGGCGGAACGCGATCAAGGGATTCGTCGCGCTGGCGCTCGGCATGTGGCTCGGCATGATCGGCATCGACCCGATCGCGGGGCCGGCGCGCTTCACCTTCGGGCAGATGGATCTTTTCGAGGGGCTGGATTTCTCGGTGGTCGCGGTCGGCCTGTTCGGCCTGACGGCGATGTTCAGCAGCCTCGATTCCACGATCAGCCGCGATCTCGCGAAGTTCGAGTTCCGCTCGCTCTTCCCGCGCTTCCGGGACGCCATCGCGACCCGTTGGGAACTGCTCAGCGGCTCGCTGATCGGCTTCGTCGTCGGCGTTCTGCCCGGCGTCGGCGCGACCGCCGCGACCATGCTGTCCTATGCGACCGCCAAGCGCTTCTCGTCTCGGCCCGAGCTCTTCGGAACGGGTATCGTCAAGGGCATCGCCGCGCCGGAATCGGCCAACAATAGCGCCTCCTACGCGTCGATGATCCCGCTCTTCACCCTGGGCATTCCGGGATCGGCGACGACCGCCGTCATGATGGGCGGCCTCTTGATGATCGGCCTGCAGCCGGGCCCGCTCCTGTTCGTCAACAACGGGGATTTCATCTGGTCGGTGTTCGGGAGCTTCTGGGTCGGCAACCTGGCGCTGGTCTTCCTGACCCTGCTGCTGACGCCGCTTCTCGCCAGCATGCTCTTCGTCCAGGTCGCGCTGCTCTATCCGGTCGTCATCGCGATCGTCGTCTTCGGCGTCTACGCGATCGAATATTCGACCGCCAACATCCTGATCGCCGTGGGCGCGGCAGCCATCGGCCTGGTCCTGATCAAGCTCGACTATCCGCCGGTGCCCATGATCCTGGGGCTCGTTCTCGGGCCGCTCCTGGAACGCAACATCCGGCGGACCATGATCCAGAACCAGGGCGACCTGACGGTGGTGTTCGACCCCATGCCGGGGCCGCTCACCGCCATCGGCGTG
>JAJUFW010000716.1 GCA_029263555.1 Alphaproteobacteria bacterium | reverse complement strand
TTCGGCGGCGCGGCGGGGCAGGTCGGCGTCGGTCATCGTCATCGGAAATCGTCCGGCAGCTTCACGTCCACTCCACAATGCACCCTTCGAGAGCCGGGGCAACGGTCTTGTGGCGGCGGGGCGGGGCGGCCGCAAGATGGCGCAGGATCGCACCAGGCGTGAAACGAAGGATCCAGCATCCCTTCGGACCTATCCGGTATCGGATCGAAAGACGTATTGATTCGGCGGCCGATCGCCCGTTCAATGTCCCGATCGCGGCGGGAAGCGCCGCGGCGCCTTCCCGCCATTGCCGGAACACCTGATGCAGGAGATGCCCCATGATCGAGTGGGAGCTCCACGGCATGGAGTTCGGCAACTGCAACTGCTCCTACGGTTGCCCTTGCCAGTTCAATGCGCTGCCGACTCACGGCGACTGCCGTGCGGTCGGCTTCTTCCGGGTAGATCGGGGGCATTTCGGCGAGGTCCGGCTGGACGGCCTCAACGCCGCGATCGCCGTCGCCTGGCCGGGGGCCGTCCATCAGGGCGGCGGCACCCTGCAGCCGATCCTCGACCGCCGGGGCGATCCGGCCCAGCGCGATGCGCTCCACAGGATCATCACCGGTCAGGACACGGAGGCGGCGGCCACCTTCTTCTGGGTCTTCGCGCATATGTGCGACACGATCCACGATCCGATCGTGACCGACATCACGATCGACCTGGACATGGAGGCCCGCCGGGCCCGGTGCGAGGCGGCAGGGGTGGCGACCGGCCGGGGCGAGCCTATCCTGAACCCCGTGACGGGGGAGGAGCATCGGGTCGGCATCGTGCTGCCCAACGGATTCGAATACACCCGCAACGAGGTCGGGCGCGGCTGGTCGGAATCGACGGGGGCCGTCGTCAACCGGCTGGAGGATAGCTATGCCCATTGGTGCGAGCTTCATCTGACCGGGGCCGGGGTGATCCGCGAGGGCGACCCCCGCCGGACCGCGGTCGGCTGAGCCGGCCCCGCCATGGCCCCGACCGGGATGAGCGGCCGGATCCCGCCGTCCTCGCTGCCGCCGGCGGGACGCCGGCACGCCGCCGCCCTGCTGGCCGTCGCCTTGGCCGCCTGGGCGTTCGTCGCCTGGCTTGCGCTCGTCGCCGATCCGATGACTCAGCCGCTGGCCCGGCTTGCCATGCCGATGTCCACGGCCTGGAGGCCGGCCACGGTCGCGGCGGTGTTCATGATGTGGTCGGTGATGATGGCGGCGATGATGCTGCCCTCCGCCCTGCCCATGGCGCTGGTCTTCGCCCGGCTCTCGCCCCGGGGCGGCCGGGCGCCGTTCCTGGCCTTCGTCGGCGCCTATCTTCTGGTGTGGGCGGGCTTCAGCGTCGTCGCGACGCTTCTTCATTGGGCGCTGCAGTCGGCAGGTCTCGTTTCGCCGATGAGCATGCGGGCCGTGCCGGTGCTTTCGGGCGGTCTCCTGGTCGCGGCCGGGCTTTACCAGATGACTCCGCTCAAGAACGCCTGCCTTTCACGCTGCCGGGCACCGGTCCAGTTCCTGATGTCCGAATGGCGAGCCGGCACGCGGGGCGCCCTGGTCATGGGTCTTCGCCACGGTCTATTCTGCGTCGGC
>JAJUFW010000067.1 GCA_029263555.1 Alphaproteobacteria bacterium | reverse complement strand
GGGCCGGGCCCCAAGGATCGCGCGATGTCAAAGACCGTTCTGATCGTGGAAGACAATGAACTCAACATGAAACTCTTCCATGATCTTCTGGAGGCTCACGGTTATGTGACGCTTCAGACGAAGGACGGGATGGAGGCCCTGAAGATCGCCAGACAGCAGAGGCCCGACCTCATCCTCATGGACATACAATTGCCTGAGGTCTCCGGCCTGGAAGTGACCAAGTGGCTCAAGGAGGACGACGACCTTCGGTCGATCCCGGTCATCGCCGTAACCGCCTTTGCCATGAAGGGCGACGAGGAGAAAATTCGCGAAGGCGGGTGCGAGGACTATATCGCCAAGCCGATCTCCGTCGCCAAGTTCCTCGAGACCGTTCAGCGCTATCTAGGCTAACAGCCGATGTCAGCCCGTGTCCTGGTCGTCGATGACGTGCCGCCCAACGTCAAGCTGCTGGAAGCGAAGCTGACGCGTGAGTATTTCGACGTCATAACCGCAAGCGACGGCTACCAGGCATTGGAACGCGCCAGGACCGAGGCACCGGACCTCATCCTCCTCGATGTCATGATGCCTGGGATGGACGGGTTCGAGGTCTGCCAGCGCCTGAAGGCGGACGCGAAGACGATGCACATCCCGGTCGTGATGGTGACCGCGCTCAGCGACAATGCCGACCGGGTGCGTGGGCTCGAGGCCGGGGCGGACGACTTCCTGACCAAGCCCGTGAACGATCTGGCGCTGTTCGCGCGGGTCCGGTCTCTCATCCGGCTCAAAATGACGATGGACGAGTGGCGCGCCCGAGAACATACCTCGGGCGAGCTCGGGGTCTTGCCGGTGACGGCGTCGGAGCTCACGGAAAGCGCCGACCACGCCCGCGTCCTGGTGGTCGAAGACAGCCCCGTCGATATCGACAAGATCGTCCATACGCTCGAGCGCGATGCCGATCAGGTGGTCGTCCGGGAGACCTGCCGTGAAGGGCTGGAAGCGGCGCTCGCGGGCGATTTCGAGCTCGTCATCACCTCCCTCTGCCTGATGGAGGAGGATGGGCTCAGGCTCTGCTCCCAGATCCGCAGCCATGACCGCACCCGGCAGACGCCCATTCTCCTGCTGGCGGACGAGGCCGACCTGCCTCGGGTCGCCAAGGGGCTGGAGCTCGGGGCAAACGACTATCTGGTGAAGCCCATCGACCGGAACGAACTGCTGTGCCGGACTCGAACCCAGATTCGCCGGCGGCGTTATCAGGACCGGCTGCGCCAGAATTACGAGCAAAGCCTCTCGATGGCGCTGACGGACAGCCTGACCGGGCTGTTCATCCGCCGCTATCTGAGCGCCCATCTCAGCCGCGTCCTGGCGCGGATCGCCGAAACCCGGAAGCCGGTCGCGGCGATCCTCTTCGACATCGACTATTTCAAGAAGGTGAACGACACCTACGGGCACGCCGTCGGCGACGAGGTACTGAAGGAGGTCGCCGACCGGGTCAGCCGCAATCTGCGGAACTTCGACACGGTGGCCCGTTTCGGCGGCGAGGAGTTCGTCATCATCATGCCGGACGCCTCGGCGGAGGCCGCTGCGCTGGTAGCCGAAAGGCTGCGGCTCCGCATTGCCAACCAGCCCTTCGTGGTGTCGACTGCCGAAGGCCAGATCAACGTGACGATCAGCCTGGGCGTCGCCGCGACCGATGATGCTGCCCTCCCGCAGGAGGAATTCCTGCGCCGCGCCGACGAGGCGCTTTACGCGGCAAAGGCCCGGGGTCGGAACTGCGTCGTCGTGGACGGTATCAGCGAACTCCCGCCCGACATCCTGGCCGCCGCCGGCGGACTCTGACGCCCGTTTCCGGTTCGACCGGGCCTTCGACATGGCCGGGCAGGAATCGGATCGGCCGTTCCGGGAACTTGACCTTCCTCAGCCGAACGCAAAAAACCCCGCGGAATTGCGGGGTTCTTTGGCGATCTTCCGGCCGCGCCGAGCGCTGGCCGCTTCACGTTCCCGAGACCGGGAAGCGGAAGCTACTTGATCTTCGCTTCCTTGAACTCGACGTGCTTGCGCGCCTTCGGGTCATACTTGCGCAGCGTCAGCTTCTCGGTCTTGGTCTTCGGGTTCTTCTTGGTGACGTAGAAGAACCCGGTGTCGGCCGTGCTGACCATGCGGATCTTGACGGTTGCCGCTTTCGCCATTGGTCTGTCCTGAATCCTGAAGTGCCGCGAGGCGGCTTCTTGAGCCGCGAAACATACAGTGCTAATTGGCGGTGTCAAGCCGCTCCGCATGGGCGATCACCGGCGGGGCCGTGATCGCCAGGGCTTCGGCGTAGAGCGAGCGGTCGCTCAGCAGAAGCTCGGCCACCTCGATGTCGACGGCGCCGTCGTGTTCTTTCCACGGGCAGGCTTCCCGCAGATGCGCAAGCGCCACCGGGTCATCCGGCGCGGCCCGCCGATCGCTCATCATGCGCGCCGGCACGGGCAACTCGCCGGACCGGAACATGGTCACGAGCTGCTCCGGATCCTCGATGCCGGCGCTGGTGCAGATGGTCGGCATGACTCCCTGCTGGTGCAGCGTGTAGCCGGCAGGCGTGTAGATGCGGCTCCAGGTCAGGAACAGTTCCCCGTCATTCGGAAGGCGGGAGACCGTCTGCACGCTCCCCTTGCCGTAGGAGGACGCCCCGACGACGACCGCGCGCCCGGTATCCTGAAGGGCCGCCGCCACGACCTCGGCGCCCGACGCCGACTGCCCGTCGACCAGCACGACCATGGGCAGCCCGTTCGCCAGATCGTCCGGCCCGGCATCGAAATACTGGATGCTTTCCGGATGCCGGCCGCGCGTCGAGATGATTAGCCCGTCCGGGATGAACATGTCGGCGACCGCCACGGCTTCGGTCAGAAGCCCGCCCGGGTTGCCCCGAAGGTCAAGGATGATTCCCTTGCCGGACGGACCCAGCTTGGCCACCGCCTGCCGGGTCACCTCCTCGAGATTCTCGGCGGTCGAGACATTGAACCGGGAGACCTCGATGACAGCGAAGCCGTCGTCGTACCGGGTCCGGACGGCGTTCGGGATCACGCGTTCGCGTCTCAGCAGGAACGTCCGCTCGCCTCCGGCCGGCGGCGCCACGGTCAGGCTCACCCGCGATCCGACGGCGCCGCGCAGCTTGCTGCCCAGTTCCTCGGGCGCCATGGTCCCGACCGGCACGCCATCGACCGCCAGAATGACCGAATTCGGCTGGACGCCGGCACGGAAGGCAGGGCCGTCCGGGAAGACTTCCTGGATGGTCGGACGTTCACGATCATCGGTGCTCAGCATCAGACCGATACCGCCATAGCCGTCCCTGAACGCCCGCTCGTCCTTGGCTTGGTCGGGCGTTGCATAGCGCGAGTAGGGGTCGAGGTTGGAGGTGATCCCGGCGAACACCGCCTCATAGAGCTGATCCGCGGTGGCGTCGCGCAACGGCTGCGACACCTGCTGGCCCCGGCTCAGCGCCGCAAGGGTCACGCTGGCCCATTCCCGCGGGTTCTGCGAATGCGGGGTCGGGATCGTACCGATCGGCGCGCCGTCATAGGCAAGTTCGATGAACCCGGGGCCACGCCTCGCGTCCAGACGGGGATCCAGCTTGCTCAGGCCTTTCAGGCCGTTCAGCGCTAGATCGCTCATCTCCGTCGGTTCTAGATAGGCCTCGGCAATCCGGCCATAGCCGGCGCTGAAGACGGAGGCAGAGACGGGCGGCCCGTTGCCCACAGGGAGCGATGGCGGAAGCGCGCCACTGCACGCGACCAGTGCCATTACCGTCGCCAACGTTCCAAAAAGCCCGTGTTTCGCCCGGGTCATGAGTCAATCAGCCTTTCACGACAGGAGGTGCCCGGAACCAAGGCACCCGCTCCACTCCGGATCATAGCTGACGCCGTCAGCCCGGATAAGCCACCTTGATGCGGCTCAGGCCTTACCGTTTCGCAAAGGCAAGGGACGGCTTCAGCGCCGCTTCCGGGTTGCGGGCCTGCGGGCGGGGCGGGTGGCGCGACCGCGTACGGGTCGTGTCCGTCCCGGCTGCGGCAGCGGGGAATCGCTCCCGCCTTCGAGAAGCCGGAAGAGGGTGCTGCCGGTAAGCGGGCTCGCCTCCATCACCTTTACCGTGACCGCCGCGCCTAAGCGGAAGATCCTGCCCCACCGGCGGCCGATCAGCGCATGGGCATGTTCGTCGTGATCGTAGAAATCGTCCGGCAGGCTGGAGATGGGGACGAGACCGTCGGCATCGGTTTCGTCCAGGGTGACGAAAAGCCCGAAGCGGGTCACCCCGCCGATCCGGCCGGTGAAGGTCTGGCCGATCCGATCGGCTAGCCAGGACGCCACGTAGCGGTCCGTCGCGTCACGCTCGGCCGCGGCGGCACGCCGTTCGGTAAACGAAACATGCTCCCCGATTTCCGGCAGCCTGACCAGCTCTTCGTCCGGCGCGCCGTCTCCCCCAAGGCGGAGCTGGCGGATCAGCGCACGGTGGACAGTCAGGTCGGCATAGCGCCGGATCGGCGACGTGAAATGGGCGTAGCGGGCGAGGGCAAGGCCGAAATGCCCGATATTGTCCGGCGAGTACACGGCCTGCGCCTGGGAGCGAAGGATCATCTGGTTGACCGTTTCGGCCTCCGGGCGGTCCTTCGCCTGAGCCAGGATCTGGGTGAACATCCGGGGCTTCACCACCTGGCCCTTGGCGATCCGGTAGCCCAGCGGCTCCAGGAACTCCCGCAGTGCCTGCAGACGAACCGGGTCGGGCGCGTCGTGGACGCGATAGAGGCATGGGCTCCCGCGCTCCTGAAGCGTCGCGGCCGCGGCGACGTTGGCCGCGATCATGAACTCCTCGATCAGGCGATGGCTGTCGAACCGGCTGCGGGTGCCGATGGCTTCCACCTCTCCAGTGGGTGATAGCCGGATCTGCTTCTCCGGAAGATCGAGGTCGAGCGTGCCCCGTTTCAGCCGCGCCTTCAGCAGGGCCTGGAAGGCGCCGTAAAGCGGGTTGATCACCGTCTCCAGAAGCGGTCCGGTTGCATCGTCGGGCTGTCCGTTGCGTGCCTCCTGAACCTGCTCGTAGGTGAGGCGGGCGGCCGAACGCATCAGGCCGCGGACGAACCGGTGCCGCTTCGGGTTGCCGTTGCGGTCGATCCAAAGATGGACCGCCAGACACGCCCGGTCCTCGCCCGGGCGCAGCGAGCACAGACCGTTCGACAAGGCTTCCGGCAGCATCGGGACGACCCGGTCGGGAAAGTAGCAGCTGTTGCCCCGCTTGAAGGCCTCGCGGTCGAGCGGCGATCCGGAAGGGACATAATGGGACACGTCGGCGATCGCGACCAGGAGGTGCCAGCCGCCCTCGTTGGCGGGATCCGGGTCGGGCTCCGCCCAGACCGCGTCGTCGAAGTCCCGGGCGTCGCTGCCGTCGATGGTGACCAGCGGAATGTTCCGAAGATCGGTCCGGTTGTCCAGCACGGGCGGAGCAGCGGATTCGGCCTGCTCGATCGCCTCGCGCGGAAAATCGACGGGAATCCCGGCCGCATGAATGGCGATGAGGCTGATCGACCGGGGGTGTTCGGCGGGGCCCAGGCGATCCACGATCGTCGCCCGCTTCGGGGCGAAGCGGGGGCCGCGGCCCAGCTCCGCCACGACCAGCTCGCCGTCGGTCAGGCGCTCCGCATCCGCCTCCAAAACGGTCATGCGCTCGCGGCTCCGCTTGTCGGCCGGCTCGATCACCCCGGTGCCGTCCGGCCGCCTGCGGAAGACGCCGACCAGCCGGATCAGGTCGGCGTCCGCGATGCGCTTGAAGACGCGGCCCTCATAGGTTCCGTCCGACAGGCGGCGAAGCCGGGCCAGGACTCGGTCGCCTTCGCCGAGCGCGGGGTGGCCGCGCTTTCCGGGCGCCATGAATATGCGCGGGGGCGGGCCTTCGTCATCCCATTGCGCCGGGCGCGCGATGACCTCGCCGTCCGCGTCGATCTCGTCGACGACGACGACGGCCATGGCCGGAAGGGCGGAGGGTGTGGAGACCTTGCGCCCGCGCCCGCGGTCTATGACGCCTTCGTTCTGCAGCTCCTTGATCAGCGCCTTCAGCGGGATCCGGTCGTCGCCCGTGATCTGGAAGGCTCGCGCGATCTCCCGCCGGGTCACCGGCACCGGGCTTTCCCGGATGAAGTCGATGACCTGCTGCTTGGTCGGGAAGGGCTTCCGGCCGGCCAATGTTCAGCGAGTCCTCATGTGCCGGCTGCCTTGCGTGGGGTGCTGCGGGCCGCCGTCTTCTTCGCTCCGTCCTTCTTTGCCGCGGTCTTCCGCGGATCGGCCTTCTTGCCCCCGGTGGATGAAGAGGAGGCCCTGGACGTCTTGCGCCCGGACTTCGTGCCGCCGTCCTTCCCGGCCTTGGCGGCGAGCAGCTCGACCGCCTGCTCCATGGTCACGGCCTCCGGGTCGGTCCCCTTGGGCAGCGACGCCATTACGCGGCCATGCCGGAGATAGGGGCCGTATCTTCCCTTGAAGATCGCAACCGGCTGGCTGTCCTGGGGGTGGTCGCCCAGAGTCCGGATAGGCTCGGCGGACGGGCGTGCCTTGGCATCGGCCAGAAGCTCGACCGCCCGGTTCATGCCGATCTCCAGCACGTCGTCCCCGGCCGGAAGCGATTTGTAGACGTTCCCGTGCTTCAGATAGGGACCGAACCGCCCGATGCCGGCCGAAATCACCTCGCCGGTCTCCGGGTGGCGACCGACCTCCCGCGGCAGCGCCAAGATGGCGAGCGCAGTGTCCAGATCGATCTCCTCGGGCGCCCGCGACTTCGGCAGCGAAGCGCGCTTCGGCTTAGCCCCGTCCGAGCCTTCGCCCAGCTGGACGTAGAATCCGTAGGGGCCCTTGCGCACGCTGACCGGCAGTCCCGTTTCCGGGTCGGTTCCGAGCTGCCGCGGATACGCGGCCACCTCCTCCGCCGCCTCGGCGTTCACGACCTCGAGCGGACGGGTGAAACGGCATTCCGGATAGTTCGAGCAGCCGATGAAGGCGCCGCTTCGGGCAAGCTTCAGGCCCAGCTTCCCGCTGCCGCAGGAGGGGCAGGCGCGCGGGTCGCTGCCGTCGGCGCGCGGCGGGAACAGATGGGGGCCCAGTTCCTGGTCCAGGGCCTCGATCACCTGGCTGATCGTCAGGTCCTTCGTCTGGTCGACGGCCTTGGAGAAGGCGTCCCAGAATTCCCGCAGGACTTCCTTCCAGTCGACGCGCCCGCCGGAGATCTCGTCCAGCTGGTTCTCCAGCTTGGCCGTGAAGTCGTATTCGACGTAGCGCTCAAAGAAGCTGCGCAGGAAGGCGGTCACCAGCCGGCCGCGATCCTCCGGGTGGAAGCGCTTCTTTTCCAGCCGTACATATTCCCGGTCCTGCAGGACCTGAAGGATCGAGGCATAGGTCGAGGGGCGGCCGATCCCGAGTTCCTCGAGCGTCTTCACCAGGCTCGCTTCCGTGTAGCGCGGCGGTGGCTGCGTGAAGTGCTGCTCGGGGCGTACGGTGCGGCGGTCGACCGAGTCGCCTTCCTTGACCGGCGGGAGCCGCCGGCCGGAACCTTCGTCGTCCTGGTCCGCCGGATCGTCGCGATCCTCCTCATAGATCTTGAGGAAGCCGTCGAACCGGACGACCGAGCCGGTGGCGCGCAGGATCGCGCGCCCGTCCGTCGCGGCCACGTCGACCGCGACCTGGTCCAGGATGGCGCTTGCCATCTGGCAGGCCATGGTGCGCTTCCAGATCAGCTCGTAAAGCCGGAACTGGTCGCGGTCCAGGAAGCGGCGCACATCCTCCGGCCGGCGGGACAGGTCCGTCGGCCGGATCGCCTCGTGCGCCTCCTGCGCGTTCTTCGCCGTCGACTTGTAGACCCGTGGGCTCGCCGGCAGGTAGTCCGGGCCATAGGCGTCGCCGATGACGCGCCGGGCCTGGGCGATCGCCTCGTTCGACAGGGTCAGGCCGTCGGTTCGCATATAGGTGATCAGACCGACGGTTTCGCCGCCCAGATCGACGCCTTCGTATAGCCGCTGGGCGACCCGCATCGTCTGGGTCGCGCCGAAGCCCAACTTGCGCGACGCCTCCTGCTGCAGGGTCGAGGTCGTGAACGGCGGGTAGGGATTGCGGCGCGCCTGCTTCCGTTCGACAGCGGCGATGCGGTACTGCGCGCCTTCCAGCCGGGCCACGGCAGCCTTGGCGGCGGCCTCATTGGGCAGCGCGAACTTGTCGAGCTTCCTGCCGTCGAGATGGGTCAGCCGCGCCGCGAATTCCGCCCCGTCGGTCGTGCGGAACACGATCTCGATCGACCAGAATTCCTGCGGCCGGAAGGCCTCGATCTCGGATTCCCGATCGCAGATGAGGCGAAGCGCCACCGACTGGACGCGCCCGGCCGACCGGGATCCGGGCAGCTTGCGCCACAGCACCGGGGACAGGGTAAAGCCCACCAGGTAGTCGAGCGCCCGCCGGGCAAGATAGGCCTCCACCAGTTCCCGGTTGATCGTGCGGGGGTTGGCGAGCGCGTCCAGAACCGCGGACCGCGTGATCTCGTTGAAGGTGATGCGCTGGAAGTCCGCATGCGCCAGGTCGCGCCGCGACCGCAGGACCTGCTCGACGTGCCAGGATATCGCCTCTCCCTCGCGGTCCGGGTCGGTCGCGAGATAGATGCGCTTCGCGGTCTTGGCCGCCTTGGCGATCTCGTCCAGATGCTTCTTCGAGCGGTCGCCCAGCTCCCAGTCCATTTCGAAATCGGCGTCGGGGCGGACCGATCCGTCCCGGGCCGGAAGGTCCCGGACATGGCCGTAGCTGGCCAGCACCTTGAAGTCGCCGCCAAGATACTTGTTGATCGTTTTGGCTTTCGCCGGGGATTCGACGATGACCAGATTTTCGCCCGGCAAGGGGACCCCGCTTTGTTCCAGGAAGGGCGGACGCTGCGTCCCGATCCGGGATCGCCGCAGTCGCACCGGAAGTTACCGATGGTTCACAGAAGCACGATGCGGTTGCCCGGCTGGCGCTCGACCCGCCCGTCGAGTTCGAGTTCCAGAAGGACCGTCTGCACCACTGCCGGAGAGAATTGGCAGTCCCTAACCAGTTCGTCAACCGGGGTCGGCGTCGGGGACAGCCGCTCCAGAATGGCCGCGCGCACGGACGCGGGGTCATAATCCTCCGGCAGAGACGCCGCGACGGGCGGCGATTCCGGACCGTCGGCGGTCCGTACCGGGGCGAAGGGGATTCCCCTCAGTCCTTCCAGGACGTCGTCGGCACCCTGGATGAGGGTGGCGCCGTTGCGGATCAGCTCGTTGCAGCCCTGGGCCCTGGGATCGCGGGGAAAGCCCGGCACGGCGAAGACGTCGCGCCCCTGTTCGGCGGCGAAGCGGGCAGTGATGAGCGAGCCGGAGCGCAGCGCCGCCTCGACCACCACCACCGCCAGCGACAAGCCCGATATGATGCGGTTCCGGCGCGGGACGTGGCGCGCCTGCGGCTGGGTTCCGAAGGCGCATTCCGCGACCAGGACGCCGGATTCGGCGATCCTGCCGATCGGCACGGCCCTGGGCGATCTCTGTTACGCGGCACTGCCCCGCCTGCGCCGCCTCGCGCGAGCGAACATGCAGGCCGCCTTCGCCTCCAGCGTGTCCCCTGAGGAAGTCCAGCGAATGGTC